>NZ_JAQGFU010000318.1:0-3121 GCF_030078455.1 Klebsiella sp. Ech2A
GGTCGACGAGGGGCTGGACAGCTTCTATCGCGGCCCGCTGGCTGAAACCCTGGCCAAGGGCATGGCGCAGTGCGGGCTGCCCGTCACCCTCGACGATCTCCGCCAGCACCGCGCCCGCCGCCCTGCGCCGCTAAAACTGACCCATCGACACGGCGAGCTGTGGAACCTCGCGCCGCCGACCCAGGGGCTGGTGTCGCTGGCCATTCTCGGCATTACCGACCGCCTGGCGATGGCCGAGGCCGACGAGGCGATGACCGTCCACCGCATCGTTGAGGCCACCAAGCTGGCCTTTAGCCTGCGCGACGCCCATATCACCGACCCGCGCCACCTCGATGTCGATATTCAGAGCCTGCTGGAACCGGCGGCGCTGCAGGCGCTGGCTGAGCGGGTCAGCGACCGACAGGCCGCCCCGTGGGGCGCCGGCAAAGGTCCCGGCGATACCGTATGGATGGGGGTTATGGACGACAGCGGGCTGGCGGTCTCCTTTATTCAGAGTCTCTACCACGAGTTCGGCAGCGGCGTGGTGCTGCCGGAGAGCGGGATTGTCTGGCAGAACCGCGGCGCCTCGTTCAGCCTCGATCCGCAGCATCTTCTGGCGCTGGCCCCCGGCAAGCAGCCGTTCCATACCCTTAATCCGGCGGCGGCGCGCCTCAGCGACGGCCGGGTGATGGTGTACGGCTCGATGGGCGGCGACGGCCAGCCGCAAACTCAGGCCGCCCTCTTTACCCGCTACATCCTGCAGGGCATACCGCTGCAGGAGAGCATCTCCCGGCCGCGCTGGCTGCTGGGCCGCACCTGGGGACAAACCTCCGACTCGCTGAAGCTGGAGGGCCGCTTTACGCCGCAGAGCGTCGCCCGCCTGCGGGCGCTGGGGCATGAGGTCGAAGTGCTGGACGATTTCAGCGAGGCCATGGGCCACGCCGGCGCCATCGTCCGTCATCCAAATGGCCTCTTCGAAGGGGCATCCGATCCGCGCAGCAACGGCTCAGCCGCCGGTTATTAGGAGTTCAGCATGCAAAAAGTGACGCCCGACTGGAGCACGTACCTGGCACAAATGGAGCAGATCCTCGGTCTGGAGCTGGATGAAGCCCGCCGCGCCGAGCTTCAGCTGCAGTTCAGCCGCATCGCCGCCATGGCCGAACCGCTGATGGCCTTTCCCCTCGACGAACGCCTGGAAATCGCCGGAGTGTATAAAGCATGACGCTTAACCAAATGACGATTAGCGAGATCCAGCGCGCCCTACAGGCCGGAGAGCTCAGCGCCCGGGAGATCGCCCGCCGGACCCTCGACGACATTGCGCGGGTCAACCCGCACATCAACGCCTGGACCACGGTGACGGAAGCGCGAATGCTGGCCGAAGCGGACAGCATTGATACCCTGCGCCGGGGCAAACAGCCGCTGCCACCGCTGGCCGGAGTTCCCTACGCGGTAAAGAATCTGTTCGACGTCTCCGGACAGACCACCCTCGCCGGTGCCCGGCTGTTTAGCGAACGCGCCCCCGCCGCGGCCGACGGCTGGGCGGTGCGCCAGCTCCACGCCGCGGGCGGGCTGCTGTCAGGAATGCTGAATATGGACGCCTACGCCTACGGCTTTACCACCGAAAATAGCCACTACGGCGCGACGCGTAACCCGCACGACCTGGCGCGCATCGCCGGCGGCTCGTCCGGCGGTTCGGCGGCGGCGGTAGCGGCCGGGCTGGTGCAGTTCGCGCTGGGCAGCGATACCAACGGCTCCATCCGCGTGCCGGCCTCCTTATGCGGTATTTTTGGCCTCAAGCCGACCTTTGGCCGCCTGTCGCGATCCGGCAGCCATCCGTTTGTTGCCAGCCTCGACCATATCGGCCCCCTCGCTCGCAGCGTCGGCGACCTCGCCGCGGTCTACGACGCGCTGCAGGGGCGCGATCCCGGCGACGGTTTCCAGGCCGATAAGGCCAGCGAGCGCACCAGCAACCTGCTGCCGCGCGGTCTGGAAGGCCTGCGCTGCGCGGTGCTCGGCGGCTATTTTAGCCGCTGGTGCGATGACGACGCCCGCGCCGCCGTTGCCCGGGTAGCGCAGGCGCTCGACGCCCGCGAGGAGCTGCTGTTCCCCGAGGCCGAGCTCTCCCGCTCGGCGGCGTTTATCATCAGCGCCTCCGAAGGCGGCAACCACTACCTGCCCGCCCTGCGCCGCGAGCCGGAGCGCTTCGAGCCCCACTCCCGGGAGCGGCTGCTGGCCGGGGCGATGGTTCCGGCGAGCTGGTATATTCAGGCCCAGCGCTTTCGCCGCCACGCCCGGCAGGCGTTTCAGGCGCTGTTTGCCCACGCCGATATTCTGATCGCGCCGGCAACGCCGTGCAGCGCCACGCTCATCGGCGAGCAGACCATGGAGATCAACGGCCAGCAGCTGCCGGTCCGCGCCAGCATGGGGATGCTCACCCAGCCCATCTCCTTCGTCGGGCTGCCGGTCACCACGGTGCCGCTGCGCAGCGCCGCCGGGCGGCCGATTGGCCTGCAGCTGATCGCCGCCCCGTTTAATGAACAGGCCTGCCTGCGGGCAGCGCGCGTACTGGAAGAGATGGGGCTCACCGATGCCAGCCCTGCGGAGGTAATAGCATGATCGATCAGGACAATATTAACCGGCCTCGCGTTCTGGCCGAGGTCACGGCCGCCTTTTATCGCTATGAAGAGGCGCTGGTCAGCAACAACGTCGCGGTGCTCGACGAGCTGTTCTGGGAGGATAAGCGCACCGTGCGCCTCGGCGCCGGGGAGAATCTCTACGGCGCCGACGAGATCCGCGCCTTTCGCGCCGCCCGCCCGGCGGCCGGGCTCCAGCGCGAGCTGCGCCACACGGTGATCGTCAGCTTCGGCGAGGATTACGCGGTCTGCAGCACTGAGTTCACCCGCGAGGGCAGCGATCGCGTGGGCCGCCAGCAGCAGACGTGGGTGCGCTTTCCCTTCGGCTGGCGCATCGTCGCCGCCCAGGTGAGCCTGATGAGCTAGCGAACGCGGCCGCCGTAGCCGGGCCGGAGCGAACTCCGGCCCCGGCTATCGGCTAGCGGCGAAACGGATACGCCTCCCGCCAGCGGTCGGCAATCTGCTGGCGGGTGCAGACCCACACCTGCTCATGCTGCTGGACGTAATCA
>NZ_JAQGFU010000319.1:0-3116 GCF_030078455.1 Klebsiella sp. Ech2A
CTGCAGGCGCTGGAAAGGCTGAGGCTGAAGGCGCTGTCGGTGGCGACGGACGTTAAAGAGGGGATCGATCTGGCGGCGCTGGAGCAGGCGCTGCAGAGCTATCCGGTGAAGGCCTGCTGGCTGATGACCAACGGCCAGAACCCGCTCGGCTTTACCCTCAGCGCGGAGAAAAAGGCGCGGCTGGTGGAGCTGCTGGCGCGCTACGGCGTGGTGCTGATCGAAGACGACGTCTACAGCGAGCTCTATTTTGGCCGCGAGAAGCCGCTGCCCGCCAAATTCTGGGACCGCCAGGATATGACGCTCCACTGCAGCTCCTTTTCCAAATGCCTGGTGCCGGGCTTTCGCATCGGCTGGGTGGCCGCCGGCAAGCACGCCCGGCGCATCCAGCAGCTGCAGCTGATGAGCACGCTGTCGACCAGCTCGCCGATGCAGATGGCGCTGGTGGACTATCTGTCGACCCGGCGCTACGACGCCCATCTGCGCCGCCTGCGCCGCCAGCTGGCCGAGCGCAAGCAGCAGGCCTGGCAAGCGCTGCTGCGCCATCTGCCCGCCGAAGTCAAAATCCACCATAGCGACAGCGGCTACTTTCTCTGGCTCGAGCTGCCGGCGGGCGCCGATGCCGGGGAGCTGAGCGCGCGCGCCCTGCGCGACAACATCAGCATTGCGCCGGGGAAAATGTTCTCCACCACCGCCAGCTGGACCTCATTCTTCCGCTTCAATACCGCCTGGGGCTGGGGGGAGAGAGAAGAGCAGGGGGTTAAACGCCTGGGCGAGCTTATTCGCGAGCTGCTGGCCGAGCCTTAGACTTATTTTTCTATGGCTCAACGGCGGGCAGAAAATAACTAAATATTATTATCAGACGATACCGGTCATTATTTTACCGGTATCGATCATAGGAAATTCGCATACCCATTCTCTGTCCCTAACTCCTTGTCTATAATCAATATTGTCGTCCGGCTTTTGCTGATTTCTACGGAATGCGCCCCTTGTCACAACCTGAATAAATTTCCCGTGAGGGGCATAGCGCGCCGTCTACTGTTATTAAGGGAGATATTTTTACGGCACGGCTGCCGCTAATTTTGTTGTGACAGGAGTAACACCCGATGAGCAAAAAAATTGCCCGTGGCAGCCTCTGTGTGCTGGGTATGGCCTTCCTGACCGCCCAGGCCGCCGAGCCGCCGACGTCGTTGGATAAAGGCGAAGGCCGGCTCGATATCATCGCCTGGCCGGGATATATCGAACGCGGTCAGACGGATAAAAACTACGACTGGGTGACCCAGTTTGAAAAAGAGAGCGGATGCCAGGTCAACGTAAAAACCGCCGCCACCTCCGATGAGATGGTCAGCCTGATGGCGAAAGGGGGCTATGACCTGGTGACCGCCTCCGGCGACGCGTCGCTGCGCCTGATTATGGGCAAGCGCGTACAGCCGATTAACCCGGCGCTGATCGCCAACTGGAAGACGCTCGACCCGCGGGTAGAGAAAGGCGCGTGGTTTAACGTCGGCGGAAAAGTCTACGGTACGCCCTACCAGTGGGGACCAAACCTGCTGATGTACAACACCAAAGTGTTCCCGACCCCGCCGGATAGCTGGAACGTGGTGTTTGTAAAACAAAATCTTAGCGACGGTAAAAGCAACCAGGGCCGCGTGCAGGCCTACGACGGCCCGATCTATATCGCCGACGCGGCGCTGTTCGTCAAGGCCACCCAGCCGCAGCTCGGTATTACCGACCCCTATCAGCTCACCGAGGAGCAGTATCAGGCGGTGCTGAAGGTGCTGCGCGACCAGCACGGGCTAATTCACCGCTACTGGCACGACACCACCGTGCAGATGAGCGACTTCAAAAACGAAGGCGTGGTCGCCTCCAGCGCGTGGCCGTATCAGGCCAACGGTCTCAAGGCTGAAGGCCAGCCTATCGCCACCGTCTTCCCGAAAGAGGGGGTGACCGGCTGGGCAGATACCACCATGCTGCACAGCGACGCGAAGCATCCGGTATGCGCCTATAAATGGATGAACTGGTCGCTGACGCCGAAGGTTCAGGGCGACGTGGCGGCGTGGTTCGGCTCGCTGCCGGTGGTGCCGCAGGGCTGTAAAGCCAGCCCGCTGCTGGGGGAAAAAGGCTGCGAAACCAACGGCTATAATCAGTTCGCCAAAATCGCCTTCTGGAAGACCCCGATTGCGGAAGGCGGCAAGTTCGTCCCTTACAGCCGCTGGACCCAGGACTATATCGCGATTATGGGCGGCCGTTGAGCGGCCGGAGGCGTGAAATGACGTATGCGGTAGAGTTCCATAACGTCTCGCGGCTGTATGGCGACGTGCGCGCGGTGGATGGCGTCAGTATTGCCATCCGCGACGGCGAGTTTTTCTCGATGCTGGGGCCGTCCGGCTCCGGCAAAACCACCTGCCTGCGGCTGATTGCCGGTTTCGAACAGCTCTCCGGCGGGGAGATTTCCATTTTTGGCCAGCAGGCCAGCGAGCTGCCGCCGTGGCAGCGCGACGTCAATACCGTCTTCCAGGACTACGCGCTGTTTCCCCATATGTCGATCCTCGATAACGTCGCCTACGGGCTAATGGTGAAGGGAATCGGCAAAAAAGAGCGCCACCGCCGCGCGCAGGAGGCGCTGGAAAAAGTGGCCCTCGGCTTTGTCCACGCGCGCAAACCCTCCCAGCTCTCCGGCGGCCAGCGCCAGCGGGTGGCAATTGCCCGCGCGCTGGTTAACGAGCCGCGGGTGCTGCTGCTGGATGAGCCGCTGGGGGCGCTGGATTTAAAACTGCGCGAGCAGATGCAGCTGGAGTTGAAAAAGCTGCAGCAGGCGCTGGGGATCACCTTTATTTTTGTCACCCACGACCAGAGCGAGGCGCTGTCGATGTCCGATCGGGTGGCGGTGTTTAATCACGGGCGCATCGAGCAGGTCGACGCGCCGCACGATCTCTACCTGCGGCCGAAAACGGCCTTCGTCGCCGGGTTCGTCGGCACGGCCAACGTCTTTGACGCCGAGCTTTCGGCCCGACTGTGCGGCATGCCGGGCAGCTGGTCGCTGCGTCCGGAACATATCCGACTGAGCGGCGGCGGCGAGGTTCAGGTCGAGGGCGTGGTGCAGGCGGTGCAGTATCCGG
>NZ_JAQGFU010000031.1:0-36423 GCF_030078455.1 Klebsiella sp. Ech2A
CTGATCGATCTGCCCTTTGCCCTGCCGACGGCGGTAGCGGGCCTGACCCTGGCGTCGCTGTTTTCGGTCAACGGCTTTTACGGCGAGTGGCTGGCGCAGTTTGATATCAAGGTCACCTACACCTGGCTGGGTATTGCGGTGGCGATGGCTTTTACCAGCATCCCGTTCGTGGTGCGTACCGTTCAGCCGGTGCTGGAAGAGCTGGGTCCTGAATACGAAGAGGCCGCGGAAACGCTGGGCGCCACGCGTCTGCAGAGCTTCCGCAAAGTCGTGCTTCCGGAGCTCTCTCCGGCGCTGCTGGCCGGCGTGGCCCTGTCATTTACCCGCAGCCTGGGTGAGTTCGGCGCGGTTATCTTTATCGCCGGAAATATCGCGTGGAAGACGGAAGTCACCTCGCTGATGATTTTTGTGCGTCTGCAGGAGTTTGACTACCCGGCGGCGAGCGCGATTGCCTCGGTGATCCTGGCCGCTTCGCTGCTGCTGCTGTTTTCCATCAACACCCTGCAAAGTCGCTTTGGTCGACGTGTGGTAGGTCACTAATGGCGGAAGTTACTCAATTGAAGCGTTACGACACGCCCCGCATCAACTGGGGAAAATGGTTTCTGATTGGTACCGGGATGCTGGTTTCCGCCTTCATTCTTATCGTGCCGATGGTTTACATCTTCGTTCAGGCCTTTAGCAAAGGCCTGATGCCGGTCCTGCAAAACCTCGCCGACCCGGATATGCTGCACGCGATCTGGCTGACGGTGATGATTGCGCTGATTACGGTCCCGGTGAACCTGGTGTTTGGTACGCTGCTGGCCTGGCTGGTGACGCGCTTTACCTTCCCCGGCCGCCAGCTGCTGCTGACGCTGCTGGATATCCCTTTTGCCGTTTCGCCGGTGGTGGCGGGGCTGGTCTATCTGCTGTTTTACGGCTCTAACGGCCCGCTTGGCGGCTGGCTGGATGAGCATAACCTGCAAATTATGTTTGCCTGGCCGGGCATGGTGCTGGCAACGATCTTCGTGACCTGTCCGTTTGTGGTGCGGGAGCTGGTGCCGGTGATGATGAGCCAGGGCAGCAACGAAGATGAGGCGGCGATTCTGCTCGGCGCGTCGGGCTGGCAGATGTTCCGTCGGGTCACGCTGCCCAATATTCGCTGGGCGCTGCTGTACGGCGTGGTGCTGACCAACGCGCGCGCCATCGGCGAGTTCGGCGCGGTGTCGGTGGTCTCCGGGTCAATTCGCGGCGAGACGCTGTCGCTGCCGCTGCAAATTGAGCTGCTGGAGCAGGATTACAATACCGTGGGTTCATTTACCGCCGCAGCCCTGCTGACGTTAATGGCTATTTTGACCCTGTTTTTGAAAAGTTTAGTGCAGTGGCGTTTGGCCAATCAGGAAAAACGCGCGCAGCTGGAGGGAAATCATGAGCATTGAGATTGCCAATATTAAGAAATCTTTTGGTCGCACCCAGGTGCTGAATGATATCTCGCTGGATATCCCTTCCGGACAGATGGTCGCGCTGCTGGGGCCGTCAGGCTCCGGGAAAACGACGCTGCTGCGCATTATTGCCGGCCTGGAGAATCAGTCCAGCGGCCATATTCGCTTTCACGGCACCGACGTGAGCCGCGTGCACGCCCGCGATCGTAAAGTGGGCTTTGTGTTCCAGCACTACGCGCTGTTCCGCCATATGACGGTATTCGACAATATCGCCTTTGGCCTGACGGTGCTGCCGCGCCGCGAACGGCCGAACGCCGCCGGGATCAAGGCTAAGGTGACGAAGCTGCTGGAAATGGTGCAGCTGGCGCATCTTGCCGATCGCTATCCGGCGCAGCTCTCCGGCGGTCAGAAACAGCGCGTGGCCCTTGCGCGCGCGCTGGCCGTTGAGCCGCAGATTCTGCTGCTTGATGAGCCCTTCGGCGCGCTGGATGCCCAGGTGCGTAAAGAGCTCCGCCGCTGGCTGCGTCAGCTGCATGAAGAGCTGAAGTTTACCAGCGTGTTTGTGACCCACGATCAGGAAGAGGCGATGGAAGTCGCCGATCGCGTGGTGGTCATGAGCCAGGGCAGCATCGAGCAGGCCGACGCCCCGGAACGGGTGTGGCGCGAACCTTCTACCCGCTTCGTGCTGGAGTTTATGGGCGAAGTTAACCGCCTGAAGGGGACCATCCGCGGCGGCCAGTTCCACGTTGGCGCCCACCGCTGGCCGTTGGGCTATACCCCGGCGTATCAGGGGCCGGTCGATCTGTTCCTGCGTCCGTGGGAGGTCGATATCAGCCGCCGTACCAGCCTTGATTCACCGCTGCCGGTACAGGTGCTGGAAGCCAGCCCGAAAGGCCACTACACCCAATTAGTCGTGCAGCCGCTCGGGTGGTATGACGAGCCGCTGACCGTGGTCCTGCCCGGCGATGACGCGCCGTACCGCGGCGAACGTCTGTTTGTCGGCTTGCAAAACGCGCGCCTGTACAACGGCAAAGAGCGCATCGAGCCGCGCGAGGAGCTTGCTCTGGCAGAATCTGCCTGATAGCTTAACCCTCAGTTTATCGTCGTTCAGGCGACGGCAAGGATTAGGTAGCCCGGATGCAGCGCCATCCGGGGACGTTTGCAGGCCGGGTAAACTCAGACCCCGGCCTTTTTATTGGGTAAAAACCGTGAATACATTAGAACAAACCATCGGCAATACTCCTCTGGTTAAACTGCAGCGCCTGGGGCCGGACAACGGCAGCGAAATCTGGGTCAAACTGGAAGGCAATAACCCGGCGGGTTCCGTTAAGGACCGCGCCGCGCTTTCGATGATCGTCGAGGCGGAAAAACGTGGCGAAATCGCGCCCGGCGACGTGCTGATTGAAGCGACCAGCGGCAATACCGGCATCGCGCTGGCGATGATTGCGGCGCTGAAAGGCTATCAGATGAAGCTGCTGATGCCCGATAATATGAGCCAGGAGCGCCGCGCCGCCATGCGGGCATACGGCGCCGAGCTGATTTTGGTCACCAAAGAGCAGGGAATGGAAGGCGCGCGCGACCTCGCCGCCGAGATGGCGCAGCGTGGCGAAGGCAGGCTGCTGGATCAGTTCAATAATCCCGATAACCCCTACGCGCACTACACCACCACCGGGCCGGAAATTTGGCAGCAGACCGAGGGGCGCATCAGCCATTTTGTCTCCAGCATGGGGACGACCGGTACGATTACCGGCGTTTCACGCTTCCTGCGCGAGCAGCATAAACCGGTGAGTATTGTCGGCCTGCAGCCGGAGGAGGGGAGCAGCATTCCGGGCATCCGCCGCTGGCCGGCGGAGTATATGCCGGGCATTTTTAACGCCTCGCTGGTGGACGCGGTGCTGGATATTCATCAGCAGGATGCGGAAAACACCATGCGTATGCTGGCTATCCAGGAAGGCATTTTTTGCGGCGTAAGCTCCGGCGGGGCGGTGGCCGGCGCGCTGCGTATTGCCCGGGAAAATCCCGGGGCGGTGGTGGTAGCGATCGTCTGCGATCGCGGCGATCGCTACCTCTCCACCGGCGTGTTTGGCGAAGAGCACTTTGCCCAGGGCGCGGGTATTTAAACCGGCGGCTGGTCCAGCAGGTCGGTGCCGTAGGAGTTATCAACGCTGCAGAGCCAGCGATCGTTCTGCAGCTGGAAAACGTAGGTCGCGCGGCGAGTGACCTGCGTTGAACCACCCTCCGCGGTGGGGATATCCAGCCGCGTTTCCATTATCACCAGCGCATTTCCCGCGCCTTCAATAATCTCCATTTTTCCCTGGGTGACGACCAGCCGATGCTGAAAATAGTCGGCAATCGCGACGAAAGCCTTACGGATATTCTCTTTGCCCCTGACCACCATTCCCGGCTTAACGACCAGCACGGCGTCTTCCGCGTAGTAAGTCATTAAGGTGGCGTAGTCTTCCTGCGAGATAGCCCGATCGCAGGCTTCGATGGCCGCTTTCAGCTGCGGGTTTGACATGATATTGACTCCGGTTTGTGTGGGGAAAGCGCGTGATGGAGATCCCCGGCCAGCCGGTCAATCTCATCGGGAGTGAGGGCGGCGAGCGAGAGCCGTAATCCATACGACGGCGCGCGAATGCCAAAGGGCTCGCCTTCGCGCACCAGCCAACCGGCGCGGGCCAGGCGTAGCGCAAGCGGCTGGCTCGGTGCCGACAGCGGAAGCCAAAAGTTCAGGCCATCGCCGGGGCCAGGGTTATCGATACCGCGGCGGGTAAGGGCGCTGGCCAGCCTTTCATTACGCTGGCGGTAGGCGCGGCGGGTTTGCGCCAGGGAGGCGGTAAACGCACGATCGTTCAGACAGGCCAGCACCAGGTCCTGCAGCAGATGGCTGACCCACTGGCTGCCCGAGTTGAGGCGCAGCCTCAGCGCCGCCGAGGTGGCGGGATCGCTGGCGACAACCGCCAGCCGCAAGTCGGGCCCCAGCGCCTTTGACATCGAGCGAATCAGCGCCCAGCGCCGCGTCTCCTCGGGCAGAGGAGAGTGCCACGGCGTGGAGGAGAGCAGCGCAAAATGGTCGTCGAGAATGACCAGCACCTGCGGGTAGCGGGCCAGGATTTCGCGGATCGCCGCGGCCCGCGCCTCGCTCAGGCTGCAGCCGGTGGGATTGTGCGCGCGCGGGGTGATAATGACCGCCCGGGCGCCCTGGCGTAACGCCTCCTCCAGCGCGGCGGGCTGCATGCCTTCGCTATCGACCGGCGCCGGACAGGCGTTAAAACCGGCATAGCGCAGCATGTTGATGCTGCTGAGAAAGCAGGGGTCTTCCACCACCACCCGATCGCCGGGCAGCAGCAGCGCGCACAGGAGCCGCTCCAGGGCGTCAATCGCGCCGCTGGTGAGATTGATTTCGCTCTCAGCTTTCACGTCTTTTTGCACCCAGTCGTGCGCCCAGCGGGCCAGCTTCGGGTCGACGGCGGCGCTGCCGTACAGGCGCGGAGCCGGGCTGAGGCCAGGAAGGTAGCGGGTGAGGTCGGGGAGACGCCGCGGATCGGGGTTGCCGCCGGAAATATCGTTCAGCGCGGAGCCCTGGGCGCTGCCTTCGAGCACCATTGGCGCGCCGGGGGCTCTGATTGCCGTACCGTTGCGCCCCTGGCTTACGGCCAGGCCGGAGGTCACCAGGCGCTTATAGGCCGCGGCGACGGTATTGCGGTTAACGGCAAGTCTGGTAGCCAGCTCGCGAACCGGAGGCAGCATGTCGCCGGGTTGTAACGTTCCGCTCTGCACCAGATGACGGATGTTATCGAAGATATCATTGGCGGTTTTTCCGGCGAACATTATTGACCTATGACAAAATGAATTTTAGCATAAGACGAATAATAATCAGGGTATAACCCGCTGTCCAGCGGGGGGAGACGGGATGGGCCAGCAAGACGAAATACAATCGGTGCTCTTCAATGACAAAAGCCGGGCGCTGCAGGTCGATATCGTTGCCGTGCAGTCGCAGGTCGTTTACGGCAGCGTGGGCAACAGCATCGCAGTGCCGGCAATCGAACAGCACGGCCTGCGGGTCATGGCGGTACCGACGGTGCTGTTTAGCAATACGCCGCACTACGATACGTACTATGGCGGGGTGATCCCGGAAGAGTGGTTCGTTGGCTATCTGCGCGCGCTGGAAGAGCGCGATGCGCTACGCGAGCTGCGGGCGGTTACCGCGGGCTATATGGGGAGCGCGGTGCAGATTGAGCGTCTGGCGCAGTGGCTGATGCGGATCCGCGACAGCCATCCTGAGCTGTGTATTCTGGTCGATCCGGTGATCGGCGACGTTGACAGCGGTATCTACGTTAAGGCCGAAATCCCGGAGGCCTACCGTCGCCACCTGCTGCCGCTGGCCCAGGGGATCACGCCTAACCTCTTTGAGCTGGAAACGCTCAGCGGTATGTCCTGCCGCAGCCAGCAGGAGGCGGTGAATGCCGCGCGTAGCCTGCTGTCCGAAACGCTGAAATGGGTGGTTATCACCAGCGCGCCGGGCCTCGATAGCGCCACCATGAATGTGCTGGTAGTGACGGCAGAGTCGGTGGAGGTGGTTATCCATCCGCGGGTAGAGACGGATCTGAAGGGCACGGGCGATCTTTTCTGCGCCGAGCTGATCAGCGGTTTAGTGAGCGGACAGGCGTTAGGTGACGCGTCGCGCGCGGCGGCGCAGCGGGTGCTGGCGGTGATGACCTGGACCGCGGAGCACGGTAGCGATGAGCTGATCCTGCCAGCGCCGGGAAGAGGGTAACGGCCGGATTCGGCGATGCTGAGATAAAAAAAATGGCGCCAGAAGGCGCCATTTTTCTGCAGCAAGAATTACTTCTTGATGCGAATAACCGGAGTTTCACCCACGGTCACGCTACCGGACAGTTTGATCAGCTCTTTGATCTCGTCCATGTTGGAGATAACAACCGGAGTCAGGGTAGACTTGGCTTTCTCTTCCAGCAGCGGCAGGTCAAATTCGATAACCGGGTCACCGATTTTCACGCGCTGGCCTTCTTCAGCAATACGCTTGAAGCCTTCGCCTTTCAGCTCAACGGTATCAATACCGAAGTGAACGAACAGCTCGATGCCGCTATCGGATTCGATAGAGAACGCATGGTTGGTTTCAAAGATTTTACCGATGGTACCGTCTACCGGCGCAACCATTTTGTTGCCGGTAGGCTTGATGGCGATGCCATCACCCACAATTTTTTCTGCAAAAACTACATCCGGCACGTCTTCGATGTTAACGATCTCGCCAGAGAGCGGAGCAATAATCTCAATAGTTCCGGTGTCTTTTTTGTCATCAGAAACCAGAGATTTCAATTTATCGAACAAACCCATGATCTTCTCCTAAGCAGTAATTTGGGCCGCGCATCTTATGGATTAGCAGATTGTTTTTTCTTCAATGAACTTGTTAACCAGCGTCATTAACTCGTCCGTTGTCGGTTGAGCAAGAGCCTGCTCTGCTAATACTTTCGCATCTTCGAAGTTCGTGTTACGAATAATCTTCTTAATGCGCGGGATGGAAATGGCGCTCATAGAGAATTCGTCCAGCCCCATACCCAGCAACAGAAGTGTAGCACGTTCATCGCCCGCAAGCTCACCACACATGCCGGTCCATTTGCCTTCAGTGTGAGAAGCATCAATAACTTGCTTAATCAGCGTCAGGACGGATGGCGACATTGGCTGGTAAAGATGTGAAATCATATCATTACCACGGTCAACTGCCAGAGTATACTGCGTTAAATCATTGGTTCCGATACTAAAGAAATCAACTTCCTTCGCTAAGTGACGGGCAATCGTGGCAGCAGCCGGCGTTTCAACCATCACGCCAACTTCGATTGTTTCGTCAAATGCTTTACCTTCGTCACGCAGTTCCTGCTTATAGATTTCAATCTCTTTCTTCAGCGCACGCACTTCTTCAACGGAGATGATCATCGGGAACATGATGCGCAGCTTACCGAAAGCAGAGGCACGCAGGATGGCGCGGACCTGGTCACGCAGGATCTCTTTACGATCCATCGCGATACGCACGGCACGCCAGCCGAGGAACGGGTTCTCTTCTTTCGGGAAGTTCATGTACGGCAGCTCTTTATCGCCGCCGATATCCATGGTGCGAACGATAACGGCCTGAGAGCCGCACGCTTCAGCTACCGCTTTGTAGGCGGCGAACTGTTCTTCTTCAGTCGGCAGCGCGTCGCGGTCCATGAACAGGAATTCGGTACGGTACAGGCCTACGCCTTCCGCGCCGTTACGTTCAGCGCCGTCGATATCGCGAACGGTACCGATGTTGGCGCACACTTCAACCTGATGGCCGTCGAGCGTGATGGCCGGCAGATCTTTCAGCTTCGCCAGCTCGGCTTTCTCTTCAGCGACCTGAGCCTGCAGATCGCGCAGCTCTTCAATTTGTTCGTTGCTTGGGTTAACCAGCACCTGGTTGTTGACCGCGTCAAGCACCAGATAGTCGCCGTTTTTCACCTGCGTGGTGACGCTACCGGTGCCGACAATTGCCGGCAGCTCAAGGGAGCGCGCCATGATGGAGGTGTGGGAAGTACGGCCGCCCGCGTCGGTGATAAAGCCCAGCACCTTATTCAGGTTCAGCTGTGCAGTTTCTGACGGGGTAAGATCGGCGGCAACCAGAATGACTTCATCCTGAATCGCGCTCAGATCGATGATAGCCAGGCCAAGGATGTTACGCAGCAGGCGCTTACCAATATCGCGTACGTCAGCCGCACGCTCTTTCAGGTATTCATCATCCAGCTCTTCCAGAGCGATAGCCTGGCCTTCGATAATTTCATTAGCTGCCGCGTCGGCAGTCATGTGCTTATCTTTAATCAGGGCTATGATTTCCTGCTCAAGCTCCTCATCTTCCAGCAGCATGATGTGCCCTTCGAAGATGGCTTCTTTTTCTTCACCGAAAGTTTCACCAGCTTTGGTTTTGATGACCTCCAGCTGGGCGGAGGCCTTGGTGCGGCCACTCAGGAAACGTTCAATTTCCTGATCAACCTTATCGGCAGAAATTTTCTTCCGGTCGATGACAATTTCGTCTTCTTTCAGCAGGAGAGCCTTACCGAAAGCGATACCCGGGGATGCTAAAATGCCTGAAATCATAACCCTACCTTACTTGTGACTGATATTAAAAAGAACCCGTGAACTTATTCGAGTTCAGCCATCAGTTTTACCAGATGCTCAACTGCTTTCTGCTCATCTTCGCCTTCAGCGGAGATGGTGACTACGGTACCCTGAGTCAGACCCAGAGTTTGCAGTTTGAACAGGCTTTTGGCGCTGGCGCTTTTGCCGTTGGAGGTAACAGTGATCTCAGAAGTAAAGCCTTTAGCTTCTTTAACAAACTGAGCAGCAGGGCGGGTGTGCAGACCGTTCGGAGCGGTAATGGTAACTTCTTGCTGGAACATTATATTTCCCCAACTTATAGGTTTAGTGTTGTGGACCTAAAGTCTAGCCTAACGGCCAGGCTTTAGCCTGTATTGTTAGCGCCGGCGTTACGTGTCTGGCTAAGGTGTCGGCAGCGGTGAACCGCTGTGAGGACCATCTGGCCGTTGACGTCTGGCACGTCATTAAACATTATGCCGCGAAAGGAAGACTTGAACCAAATCATAAAATCGATTCAGCTTATGGAAATCCAATTCTGAATAATTTCGCGCATCAAAATAAATGTGCTGGTTAAATACCAGACCCTACGCGGTGAATCAATGCCAGGAGGGGTAAAACTTTGACGTGTGCCACAAAAAAGCACCTAAAAAGGTGCTTTTTTACACGATACTTACAAGCTGGCATCACTGTTGCAGTTCTTTCTCGGTGAAGAGATCGGCAAACAGGGCTGTGCTTAAATAACGCTCACCAGAAGAAGGTAGGATAACCACTATATTCTTATTGGTAAAGGCCTCATCTTCCTGCAGCTTAAGCGCGGCGGCGACGGCTGCGCCGGAGGAGATACCGGCGAGGATACCTTCTTCATCCATCAGGCGACGGGCGGTGGAGATAGCCTCTTCGTTGGTGATGGCCACGACTTTATCGACCAGCTTCAGATCGAGGTTGCCTGGAATAAAGCCGGCGCCGATCCCCTGAATTTTGTGCGGGCCTGGCTTGAGCTCCTGGCCCGCCAGCGCCTGAGCGATCACCGGTGAATCGGTCGGCTCGACCGCAACGGTAATCAGATCTTTTTTGCCCTTGGTGCCTTTAATGTAGCGACTTACGCCGGTCAGCGTACCGCCGGTGCCGACGCCGGAGATAAAGACGTCAACCTGACCATCGGTATCTTCCCAGATTTCCGGACCGGTGGTCTTTTCATGGATTTCCGGGTTTGCCGGGTTGCTGAACTGCTGCAGCAGCAGATATTTTTCCGGGTTGCTGGCAACGATTTCTTCGGCTTTTTGAATCGCCCCTTTCATGCCTTTCGCGCCTTCGGTCAGTACCAGGTTGGCACCCAGCGCTTTCAGCAGCTTACGGCGTTCGATGCTCATGGTTTCCGGCATGGTCAGCGTCAGCTTGTAGCCGCGGGCTGCGGCGACGTAGGCGAGGGCGATACCGGTGTTGCCGCTGGTCGGTTCTACCAGCTCAACGCCCGCCTTCAATACTCCGCGTTTTTCAGCATCCCAAATCATATTGGCACCGATACGGCATTTAACGCTAAAGCTCGGGTTGCGAGATTCAACCTTTGCCAGGATGCGTCCGTTACCGATTCGGTTCAGTCGGACTAGCGGCGTATGACCGATAGTCAGGGAGTTATCTTCAAAAATCTTACTCATGGCCCGTCCTTAACTGTATGAAATTTGGGAGTACGGCTTCAGCATACCCGCTTAAAGAATATGCGGAAGTAAGGATTTAGCATATCTATATTCGTAAGGGAAATAATGGCAAGCCAGAAGGAATAAGGCGCGGCATAAGCCGTCGCCCGGTAGCGCTGAAAATGAGGGCTGCGAAGCCGCGATTTTTGGCCCATCCATGGGCCTGGCTCATCCGTCAGGGCCTATTTCCACATCGCATGTTTATCGCGATAGCAGTCGACCCACATCGCCGTTGCGCCGCAAATGGCCACCGGCAGGATAACGAGGTTGAGGACCGGGATCATGGTGAACAGGCTGGTCAGCGCGCCAAACTGCATATTGGTGATTTTGCGCGTACGCAGCGCCTCACGCATGGTTTTAAAGGGTACCTTGTGATTATCAAACGGATAGTCGCAGTACTGAATAGCCAGCATCCACGCGCTAAACAGGAACCACAGCACCGGCGCCACGGTCTGGCCGATGCCCGGAATGAAGTACAGGATCAGCAGGATGATGGCGCGCGGCAGATACCAGGAAAACTTTTGCCACTCACGCTTCATGATGCGCGGAACATCTTTCATGATGCCGAATACGCCGACGTCGGGAGGCGTGGCGCCGGTTAGGCGCGCCTCCAGCTGCTCCGCCAGCAGGCCGCTAAAGGGGGCGGCAATCCAGTTGGCAATGGTGGAGAAAAAGTAGCCGAAGACCAGCAGAATGGAGATGACCATGACCGGCCACAGCAGATAGTTGAGCCAGCTCAGCCATTCCGGCACGTGGCTCATCAGCGAGGGGATCCAGCTATCAAGGCGCGTGAACAGCCACCAGAAGGCACCGCCCATCAGGATAATATTGACTAATAAAGGCAAAAATACGAAACGACGAATTCCCGGCAGCCCGATCAGTTTCCAGCCCTGCGAAAAATAGTAAACGCCGCTACGCGGGGAAGTGGTGGATGTTGAAACCATGGTCAGGCGATGCTCCTTTTTTGGCATTCAGGCTGAATGCCCGCTTATTTTATCGGGTTGCCAGACAATAACCAGTTAGGAAATGTTCGAAAAAGCAGCAAAAAGCACGATTTAGTTCATCTTTATGTAGTGAAAGAGGCAGACCCACTTGCACTCGGCGTAATCGACAAATACTCTTAGTAAGTAAATGTTTGCCGTGGTGGCAAGGTGTTAGAACAACAGAGAATATAATGATGCAGGATTTGCGTCTGATATTAATCATTGTTGGCGCGATCGCCATAATCGCTTTACTGGTACACGGTTTCTGGACCAGCCGTAAAGAACGTTCCTCGATGTTTCGCGATCGCCCACTAAAACGTATGAAGTCTCGCGACGACGAAGAGTCTGAAAGCGATGACTTTGATGACGATGGCGTAGGTGAAGTTCGCGTTCACCGGGTTAACCACGCCCCCAATGGTCACAGTGGGGAGCAGGAGGCACCTCGTCAGACGCCGCAACACCAGTATCAGCCGCCTTACGAACGTCAGGTGCAGCCGCCCGCGCGCGCGGAGGAACCCGTTCGCCAGCCGCAGCCTGCCCATCACCAGCCGCAGGCTCCGCAGCCGCAAACCAGCGCGCCTCAGCATCAGCCGGTACCGCAGCAGCCCGCGCCACAGCAGCCAGTGCAGCATCAGCCCGTAGCGCAGCCGCAGCAGGCGCCTCAGCAGCCGGCTGTACAGAGCGCACCGCAGCCGCAGCCAGCTCCGGTCCAGCCAGCCGCCGCACCGGCTCAGCCAGCGCCTGAACCGGCGATTGCGGAACCCGCGCCGGCAGCCCCTCAGCCAAAAGAGCGTAAAGAGACGGTCATCGTGATGAACGTGTCTGCGCATCAGGGCTCGCAGATCAACGGTGAAGTGTTGATCAACAGCATCCAGCAGGCGGGCTTCAAATTTGGCGATATGAATATCTTCCATCGTCATCTCAGCCCGGACGGCAGTGGCCAGGTCCTGTTCAGCCTCGCGAATATGGTGAAACCCGGTACCTTCAACCCGGACAGCATGGCGGATATGACGACGCCTGGGGTCACTATCTTTATGCAGGTGCCGTCCTTCGGCGACGAGCTGCAAAACTTTAAGCTGATGCTGCAGTCTGCACAGTACATCGCTGACGAAGTCGGTGGCGTGGTGTTGGACGATCAGCGTCGGATGATGACTCCGCAGAAAATGCGTGAATATCAAGACCGTATTCGTGAAGTGAAAGAGGCTAACGCCTGATTCACCGACCTGCGTTTCGTCTCCCAATCCTGAACCCCCGCCCGTCGGGGGTTTTTTATCATTGATGGTGCGATATGGAACCGATCGAACAAAAACTGACTGAACTGCGAACCACGCTTCGCCATCATGAATATCTGTACCACGTTATGGATACCCCTGAAGTTCCCGATGCGGAATATGACCGGCTGATGCGCGAACTACGCGAGCTGGAAGCCGAGCATCCCGAACTCATCGTCGCCGACTCGCCGACTCAGCGCGTGGGCGCGGCTCCGCTGGCCTCCTTTAGCCAGATTCGCCATGAAGTACCGATGCTTTCGCTGGATAACGTCTTTGACGAAGAGAGCTTCCTCGCGTTTAACAAGCGCGTTCAGGACCGGCTGAAAAGCAGCGACGATCTGGTCTACTGCTGTGAGCTGAAGCTGGACGGGCTGGCGGTGAGTATTCTGTACGAAAACGGCGTGCTGGTGCAGGCGGCAACGCGCGGCGACGGCACCACCGGCGAGGATATTACCTCTAATGTGCGGACGATTCGCGCGATCCCGCTGAAGCTGCGCGGTGACAATATTCCTGCGCGCCTGGAAGTGCGCGGCGAAGTGTTCCTGCCGCAGGCCGGGTTCGAAAAAATTAACGACGAGGCGCGTCGCAGCGGCGGCAAGGTCTTTGCTAACCCGCGCAATGCGGCCGCAGGTTCCCTGCGCCAGCTCGACCCGCGGATCACAGCGAAGCGACCGCTTACTTTCTTTTGCTACGGCGTGGGTGTGCTGGAAGGCGGCGAGCTGCCGGCGAGTCACTCCGGACGTCTGCAGCAGTTTAAGGCCTGGGGATTGCCGGTTAGCGAGCGCGTAACGCTCTGCCGCACTCCAGAGGAAGTGCTTACTTACTATCGTAAAGTTGAGGAGGACCGCCCGACGTTAGGTTTTGATATCGACGGCGTGGTCATCAAAGTGGATTCTCTGGCGCTTCAGGAGCAGCTCGGCTTTGTCGCCCGCGCCCCGCGCTGGGCCGTCGCCTTTAAGTTCCCCGCTCAGGAGCAGATGACCTTCGTGCGCGACGTGGAGTTCCAGGTTGGCCGTACCGGAGCAATCACGCCGGTGGCGCGCCTCGAGCCGGTCCATGTTGCCGGCGTGCTGGTGAGTAACGCCACCCTGCACAACGCCGATGAAATTGAACGCCTGGGTCTGCGGATCGGCGATAAGGTGGTGATCCGCCGCGCCGGGGACGTTATTCCTCAGGTGGTTAACGTTGTGCTCTCCGAACGTCCGGAAGATACGCGTGAAATCCTCTTCCCGACCCACTGCCCGGTATGTCATTCAGACGTTGAGCGCGTGGAAGGCGAAGTGGTGACGCGCTGTACCGGCGGATTAATTTGCGGCGCGCAGCGTAAAGAGGCCTTAAAGCACTTCGTTTCCCGTCGCGCGTTAGACGTTGAGGGCATGGGCGACAAGATCATCGACCAGCTGGTTGAGAAAGAGTACGTGCACACGCCGGCCGACCTGTTCCGCTTAAGCCCGGGTAAGCTCACCGGTCTTGAGCGCATGGGGCCAAAGTCGGCGCAAAACGTGGTCAATTCGCTGGAAAAATCGAAAGAAACAACCTTTGCCCGCTTCCTGTATGCGCTTGGCATTCGTGAGGTCGGCGAAGCAACGGCCGCGGGGCTGGCGGCGCATTTTGCGACGATTGAGGCGCTCGAGCAGGCATCCATTGACGATCTGCAGAAGGTGCCGGACGTCGGCATTGTGGTGGCTACCCACGTGCGTAATTTCTTTGCTGAAGAGAGCAACCGTGAGGTTATTGCCCAGCTGCGCGCGGAGGGCGTCCGCTGGCCCGCGCCGGTGGTGGTCAACGCCGAAGAGATCGATAGCCCGTTTGCCGGCAAAACCGTGGTCCTGACCGGCAGCCTGAGCCTGCTGTCCCGTGATGATGCCAAAGCGCGGCTGGTGGCGCTGGGGGCGAAAGTCGCGGGCAGCGTATCGAAGAAAACCGATCTGGTGATTGCCGGGGAAGCGGCGGGGTCGAAGCTGGCTAAAGCGCAGGAGCTGGGTATTGCGGTGATCGATGAGGCCGAAATGCTGCGGCTGTTGGGAGATTAACGTGGATAAGGAACGGCTTATCGAGATTGCCAATACGGAAATGCCGTTTGGCAAATATAAAGGCCGTCGTTTGATTGACGTGCCTGAAGAGTATTTGCTGTGGTTTGCCCGTAAGGAGCAGTTTCCCGCCGGGCATCTTGGCGAGCTGATGGCGTTAACCCTATTGATTAAAACCGAAGGGCTGACCCAGCTGGTTCAGCCCCTCAAGCAGCCGCGTTAAGCCTCTGGCGCGCTGGCGCTTTCACGCGCCAGCCGCTCTTCCGCCTGTCGTTTATAGCGTCGTGCCAGCACGGCGCACACCATCAGCTGGATCTGATGGAAAATCATCAGCGGCAGCACCATGATCCCCAGAATCGAGGTCGGAAAGAGAATATTGGCCATCGGGATCCCGTTTGCCAGGCTCTTTTTCGATCCGCAGAAGACAATGGTAATTTCATCCGCTTTATTGAAGCCGCATTTGCGCGCCACAAAGACGTTAATGGCGATAACGATGGCCAGCAGCACGATGCTCACGGCGACGATGAAAAGCAGCGAGCCTGGACCGACTTTATGCCAGATACCGTTCACCACCGCCTCACTAAACGCCGAGTAGACCACCAGCAGGATAGAGGTCTGGTCGGTTTTTGAAATCCATTTTTTATGCCGCGCCACCCATGCGCCAATCCACGGACGGGACAGATGACCGAGGACGAACGGCAGCAGAAGCTGCAGCATAATCTTGCCGACCTGCTCCAGGCTGCCGCCGGCGCCGTGCAGATTCATCAGTAGCCCGACCAGCAGCGGTGAAATGAAAATTCCCAGCAGGCTCGATGCCGAGGCTGAGCATACGGCCGCCGCTACGTTTCCGCCAGCCAGCGAAGTGAAGGCGATCGCTGACTGTACGGTAGCGGGCAGAATGCAGAGATAAATAAAGCCGGTATAGAGCGCTGGATCGACGTTTATCGGCGCCCACCACGCAAACAGCACCCCCAAAACGGGGAAGACGATAAAGGTGCTGCACATCACCCACAGATGCAAACGCCAGTGGCCGCCGCCGGAGATAATCGCCTCGCGGGAGAGCTTTGCGCCGTGCATAAAGAACAGCAGGGCAATGGCCGCAGTGGTGAGGTGTTCAAAGAAGGGGACAAATTCGCCGCGCGCCGGGAAAAAGGAGGCCAGCAGGACGACGGTAACCAGGGTAAGGGTAAACGGGTCAAGAATGCGGAAAAATTTCATAATCGCTCCTGAAAATCGATTTCGCTATTGTGCTTTTTTTAGTTTGAGAAATAAAATTGATTTATTGCATCTATTCATGAATAAAAAAGATGAATTATTCGCTGCGTCAGTTAAAGGTATTTGTCACCGTCGCCAGGGCGAGAAGCTTCAGCCGGGCAGGGGAGATGATTGGGCTCAGCCAGTCGGCGGTGAGCCATAGCGTCAAGGAGCTGGAGCATCAGACCGGCGTGCGGCTGCTCGACAGAACCACCCGGGAGGTGGTGCTGACGGAGGCGGGGCATCAGCTGGCGGGTCGGCTTGAGCGGCTGCTGGACGAGCTGAACAGTACGCTGCGCGACGCCGGACGCGTGGGCCAGCAGCTGACGGGAACCGTGCGGGTTGCCGCCAGCCAGACGATTTCCGCTCACCTCATCCCCCAGTGTATTGCCCACAGCAATCAGCGTTACCCGGAGATTGATTTTGTGCTCCACGATCGCCCTCAGCAGTGGGTTCTGGAGAGCATTCGCCAGGGAGAGGTGGATTTTGGCATTGTTATCGATCCCGGCGCCGCGACGGATTTGCAGTGTGAGACGGTCCTGTCTGAGCCGTTTTTGCTTTTATGCCGGGAGGACCATCCTTTTGCCGAAAGGGCATCGGTGAGCTGGCAGGATCTTCAGCAGCAGCGGCTGGTATTGCAGGACTACGCCTCCGGCAGCCGGCCGCTGATTGACGCCGCGCTGGCGCGCTTTGGCATTGACGCCAATATTGTGCAGGAGATTGGGCATCCGGCGACGCTGTTTCCGATGGTGGAGTCAGGAATTGGTATCAGCATCCTACCGGCGCTGGCGCTACCGCTGCCTCAGGGCAGCCATTTGCGGGTTAAGCGGCTAACGCCGGTCGTTGAGCGTCAGCTGATGCTGGCGCAGCGCAAAAAACGCTCGCTTTCAACCGCCGCCCAGGCGCTGTGGGAGGTGGTGCGTGAAGAGGGGAATACGCTGACCGCAGGCAGAACCGAGGATCCGCTGTATCAGCGGTGAGGTCGGCGTGGTGCGAAAATAAAAGAAAAGTGAGGGGGTGAGCTGTGGGCCGTGCAGGATATCACTCGTCTCATCCTGAGACTCGCCCTGCGGGTCGCCGCAGGCGGCGATGCAAAATCGTTCCCGACGATTTTGTCGAACCTGCAGCAGGTTCGAATCGTTAAGTTCTGCGCATAGCAAAAGGCGCCTTTAGGGCGCCTTTTTACATTGGTGGGTCGTGCAGGATATCACTCGTCTCATCCTGAGACTCGCCCTGCGGGTCGCCGCAGGCGGCGATGCAAAATCGCTCCCGGCGATTTTGTCGAACCTGCAGCAGGTTCTCATCCTGCACGGTGGAGCACGGTGTGCAGAAACGAAAAAAGCGCCAAAAGGCGCTTTTTTCTAAATATGGTGGGTCGTGCAGGATTCGAACCTGCGACCAATTGATTAAAAGTCAACTGCTCTACCAACTGAGCTAACGACCCGAAGTGGTGGGTGATGACGGGATCGAACCGCCGACCCCCTCCTTGTAAGGGAGGTGCTCTCCCAGCTGAGCTAATCACCCACTTCGGTACTTCATTTTATTGCAAGAAATCCAGCTGGCGAGAAAGTGGTGGGTGATGACGGGATCGAACCGCCGACCCCCTCCTTGTAAGGGAGGTGCTCTCCCAGCTGAGCTAATCACCCACTTCTCAATTTCTTGCTACACGGCGGAGACTACGTAAAGTAGTTGGTGGGTGATGACGGGTTCGAACCGCCGACCCCCTCCTTGTAAGGGAGGTGCTCTCCCAGCTGAGCTAATCACCCCCGCTGTGTGGAGTCGCATTATAGGGAGAGTTGAAAATGAGTCAACGCCTTTTCTAAATAATTTGTTTGTTCGTCGTAAAATTAAACAAAACGATCGCGAAAGCATCCGCGGCGCATGATTTATAAACAAAAATGGCAAAGCGTGACGTTCAGACGGGAACTACATTGAGGAATCAGCCTACGGTGTTAGAATATTCACCCATAAATACCAACGGACTCTGCCGGTTGTCGGCATCTTTATTAAACGTAAGGCCATTTCATGAAAATCAAAACTCGCTTCGCGCCCAGCCCGACAGGCTATCTGCACGTTGGCGGCGCGCGTACTGCTCTCTACTCCTGGCTTTTTGCCCGCAACCACAACGGTGAGTTTGTACTGCGTATTGAAGACACCGATCTCGAGCGCTCCACGCCGGAAGCAATCGAAGCCATTATGGATGGGATGAACTGGCTGAATCTGGAATGGGACGAAGGCCCGTATTTCCAGACTAAACGTTTTGACCGCTACAATGCCGTTATTGATGAAATGCTGGAAGCGGGCACGGCCTATAAATGCTACTGCTCCAAAGAGCGCCTCGACGCGCTGCGCGAAGAGCAGATGGCAAACGGCGAGAAACCTCGCTACGACGGTCGCTGCCGCCATGGTCACGAGCATCATGCGGACAACGAACCTTGCGTGGTGCGTTTTGCCAACCCGCAGGACGGTTCCGTTATTTTTGACGATCAGATCCGCGGACCGATTGAGTTCAGCAACCAGGAGCTGGACGATCTGATCATTCGCCGTACCGACGGTTCTCCGACCTATAACTTCTGCGTTGTCGTGGATGACTGGGATATGGCGATCACGCACGTGATCCGTGGTGAAGACCATATCAACAACACCCCGCGTCAGATCAACATCCTTAAAGCATTGAACGCGCCGGTGCCGGTCTATGCCCACGTTTCGATGATCAACGGCGATGACGGTAAAAAGCTCTCTAAGCGCCACGGTGCGGTGAGCGTGATGCAGTACCGCGACGATGGCTACCTGCCCGAAGCGCTGCTGAACTACCTGGTACGCCTGGGCTGGTCCAGCGGCGATCAGGAGATCTTCACCCGTGAAGAGATGATTAAGCTCTTCTCCCTCGGCGCGGTCAGCAAATCCGCCAGCGCGTTTAACACCGAGAAGCTGCAGTGGCTGAACCATCACTATATTAACTCCCTGGCGCCGGAGTATGTGGCAACGCATCTGCAGTGGCATATCGAGCAGGAAAATATCGATACCCGTAACGGCCCGCAGCTGGCTGAGCTGGTGAAGCTGCTCGGCGAGCGTTGCAAAACGCTGAAGGAGATGGCGGCGAGCTGCCGTTACTTCTATGAAGAGTTTGCCGAGTTTGACGCCGACGCGGCGAAAAAACACCTGCGCCCTGTTGCGCGTCAGCCGCTGGAAGTCGTACGCGACAAGCTGGCTGCGGTGACCGACTGGACGGCTGAAAACGTTCACCACGCCATTCAGGCGACGGCGGATGAGCTGGAAGTTGGGATGGGTAAAGTTGGGATGCCGCTGCGCGTGGCGGTAACCGGCGCCGGGCAATCTCCGGCCCTCGACGTGACCGTGCATGCGATTGGTAAATCCCGCAGCGTAGAACGCATCAATAAAGCGCTGGCGTTTATTGCTGAACGCGAAAGCCAGCAGGCCTGAGCATCATAAGCTACGCATAACGGCAGGTACTCCTGCCGTTTTTTTTACTCTTTTGACCGCTCGCCGCTTATTCCCAGACGCGATAAAAATCCGCTGATACCCTCCCTTGCAAGAAAGTCCCGCAAATGCTGCTGTTCTTCCGGCGTCATGAGATGAAGCGTCTCGGCAATTTGTCGCCAGATAGCTCCGGCATCGTTAATAAAGTAGTGGCCTGCCGGTTCTGCCAGCTGATAATCGGCAATCAGGTGCCGCAGCGCGGGAATATTCGTCAGAAAATCAAGCACCGGCCTGTCGATAACGATGAGACGGGCGCGCCCACCTTTGACGCCGGGAATGGCCTCCGTACGCCACTTTTGCTCTCTGACCCAGCGGTTGATCGTTTGTCTGGCAAGGCCGAGACATTCCGCAAGTTCTGCCGGGGTCATCT
This sequence comes from Klebsiella sp. Ech2A, assembly GCF_030078455.1. Taxonomy (NCBI): domain Bacteria; kingdom Pseudomonadati; phylum Pseudomonadota; class Gammaproteobacteria; order Enterobacterales; family Enterobacteriaceae; genus Klebsiella; species Klebsiella sp. Ech2A. The sequence continues at coordinate 19,647 of NZ_JAQGFU010000031.1, forward strand.
TATCTTTTAATTTCATCATCATGTTACTGGTCGCGAATGTCCAGGCGCTGGAGTAAACCGGTGATACCTTCACGCAGCAGAAGCGACATCAGCTTTTTCTGTTCGCCGGGGGTCATCTCTTTGCTCAGCGTAAGCAGCAGCGGTTCAAGGTCGTTTTCTACGGTGGCGTAGGAGGGCGGCGTTTCAGCCACGCGCTGTGCGCTGCGAATAAAATCGCGCACCTGCTCGTTGACGTGTACGAGGCGTGCTTTGCCTCCCTGCACGCCGGGTCGGGGGGATGTTTGCCATCCTTCTTTGCGTACCCATTTATTGATTGTCTGCCGGCTGAAGCCGGTGAGATGGGCGATTTCTTCAGGTGTCATTCGTTCCTTGAGCATACTATTTCCTGAGTAAAAATGTGGGAATTAGTTGTTCATGTTATAGCATCCTTTTACATGAAAGAGTGACATGTTTAACTTCTCCCTGCGATAAGCTTCGCAATGTCAGCTATTTGCCTGCTTTTTCAGCGATCAAATTCAGAGGGGTGATTTTGCCGTTGACACCTGACGAAGGAATTCATATTATGCCGCCCGTCAACACGACACGTTTTACGTTACGGGGCTATAGCTCAGCTGGGAGAGCGCTTGCATGGCATGCAAGAGGTCAGCGGTTCGATCCCGCTTAGCTCCACCAAATCCTGTTCCCATCAGGTTTGGTTGTAAAACGTACTGTTGGGGCTATAGCTCAGCTGGGAGAGCGCTTGCATGGCATGCAAGAGGTCAGCGGTTCGATCCCGCTTAGCTCCACCAAATTCGAAACCCTCGCTTCGGCGGGGGTTTTTTGTTTTCTCCTCCGCTAATGTAAAGCACTTTGTGCTTACGTCAGAAAATCTCCTGCTAGTAGCATGAAGTGTAATTTAAGAATTTTCCCTGGCTTATTACCTTGCCTGCCATAATTAACCAACATAGTATTTATATATTAAATATAATTCCGGTGTGGGACCTTTAATTAACAATAATGACAGGCAAATTTAACATTAATATCAGAAGATCTTTACTCGCGCTTATCGTTTGTTTAATTACAATTCCATTAGCCAGGTTTATTTCACCTCAGGCATTGATTGACGGCAACCAAATTTTCCTCGCCTGGCTACCGCTAAGTATGATGTACGCGGTCATCTTTATATTTGGCCGCTATGCGGTCGGTCCGCTGATTATCGCCTTTGCTATCACTAACGCCTGGATTATCCCTCTGACGATACCGCAGGCGGCAATTTTATTATTCTGTCAGCTATTCTCGGTGCTGGCGTCGTGCGCCGTTGTTCGCATGCTGCTCGGTAAGACGTGGCGCAGTGGGTTAACCACAAAGCGGATGGGCATCAGAATCTTTTGGGGCGGTTTTTTTGCCCCCATATTAATGAAAGTCACCATGTATCTGGCGGGGGTGTTTTTTTCTTTCCCTCTGGCTATATCGAGTTATTTCAAAGGTATGCCGGCAATTTATACCATTATTGATATTCAGAGTTTGATTTGCGCGGCGTTAATTTTCACCACCTTCTTTTATTATCCGTTGCGGATGATTATCAATCCGCGTTTTGCCCGCACATTCTGGCTTCGTCATTGTCAACCGTGGCTTACGCGCGAGCGTCGGGTATTTACGCTGTACTGGTTTATGACGCTCGCAGCAATATTAGTGGTGCTCTGCGCGCCTTATGATTCTGTTTTTATCGCCGGTTATTTAGTGCCACTTATTTTTATCCTTTATTTTATTGGTATTAGCCGGCTGGGTCATGCGCTGATCCGTATTTCATGGTCCGTTTCTGCATTCTTGCTGGTTGCCTATAATCAAAATTTCCTGCAGGGCGTCAAAACCGAGTACGCATTATCATTCGTGCTCTCGGTGCTCATCTCATTCACCATCTGCTTGTTTTATATGCTGGATATTTACGCTCAGAACGAGCGAATCAAGCTCAGATGGCGGGATCAGGCGCAGGAGGACCCGCTGACCGGATTGCCTAATCTGCGCGCGCTGGAGTGCCATTTACGCCGCAATCCTGAGGTTGCCATCAGCAGCCTGCGAATTGATAACCTCGACTTCCTCAGCCGCCATTACGGCATGATGATGCGCGTGCACTGCAAGCGGCAGGTAGCCGGTAAGGTGCAGCCGCTGCTGGGGGCGGGGGATAAAATATTTCAGCTACCCGGCAGCGAGCTGCTGCTGGTGCTGTGCGGGCCGGAGCCCGAGGCTCGGCTAGGTCACATCGTAGCGATACTCAACCACAATAAATTTAGCTGGAATAACCAGGCGCTGGATCTGGAGTTCGGCGCATCGTGGGGCAGGCATCAGGGCGTCGAGGCGGATCTTCACCCGATGCTGGGCCAGCTGAGCTGGCTTTCGGAGCAGGCCAGCGCCGCGCAGCGGGTGCTGGCACTGGACGCGACGCAGGGGCAGGTTTCCGATCAAACCAGCGAGCAGGTACGTATGCTGACCCGGGTGAAGCAGGCTCTCAGCAAACGCGATCTCGTGCTGTATGCCCAGCCGATCCAGAACGCGGCGGGGGAGGGCTATTACGAAGTGCTTACGCGGATGCAGTGCGGAGAAACCGTTATTACGCCGGACCGCTTTATTCCGCTCATCGTGCAGTTCAACCTGAGCCAGCGTTTCGACATGCTGGTACTGGAAACGTTGTTCAGCACCCTGCATCGTCATCCGGGCCAGCACTTCTCCGTTAATCTGCTGCCCTACACCCTGATGCAGCGCGACAGCGCGGCGCAGATTATTGCGTTGTTCAGACGCTATAACCTCCAGGCCGAAGCGATCACCCTCGAAATTACCGAAGAGCAGGCCTTCTGCGATGAGCAAACCAGCCTGCATAACATCCAGCAGCTGCGGGATTTTGGCTGCGCCATTGCTATCGATGACTTTGGTACCGGCTATGCGAACTATGAGCGCCTGAAGCGGCTCCAGGCGGATATCGTGAAGATTGACGGCTGCTTCGTGCGCGACGTGGAAACCGACCCTCTGGATGCGATCATTATCAAATCCATCATCGAGATGGCGAGAGTGAAAAACCTGACGGTTGTGGCGGAGTATGTGGAAACGCAAGAGCAGAGGGCGCGGCTGCTGGCGCTAGGCGTTGACTATCTGCAGGGCTATCTGATCGGCAAGCCGCGGCCGCTCGAGGAACTACGGGCGTAAAAAAGCCGGGACTCGCCCGGCTTTTGCACAACCTTAAGAAATTACAGTACCAGCGCGGCGATAGACGCTGAGAGCACGCTCACCAGGGTCGAGCCGTAAACCAGCTTCAGGCCAAAGCGGGAAACAACGTTACCCTGCTCTTCGTTCAGGCCTTTAATCGCCCCGGCAATAATCCCGATTGAGGAGAAGTTGGCGAAGGAGACCAGGAAGATGGAGATAATGCCTTCCGCGCGCGGAGAGAGCGTGCTGGCAATTTTCTGCAGATCCATCATCGCCACGAATTCGTTTGAAACCAGCTTAGTCGCCATGATACTGCCGACCTGCAGCGCTTCACCCGCCGGTACGCCCATCACCCATGCAACCGGGTAGAAGATGTAGCCAAGGATACCCTGGAAGGAGATGCTGTAACCGAACCAGCCGGTAACGGTCGCGAACAGGGCGTTCAGCGCAGAGATTAACGCGATGAAACCAATCAGCATCGCCGCAACGATAATCGCCACTTTAAAGCCTGCCAGGATGTACTCACCCAGCATTTCAAAGAAGCTCTGACCTTCATGCAGGTTCGACATCTGCAGATTTTCTTCGCTTTCATCAACGCGGTACGGGTTAATCAGCGACAGTACGATAAAGGTGCTGAACATGTTAAGAACCAGCGCCGCCACGACGTACTTCGGCTGCAGCATGGTCATGTACGCGCCGACGATGGACATGGAAACGGTGGACATCGCGGTCGCCGCCATGGTGTACATGCGGTTACGCGACATTTTGCCGAGGATATCTTTATAGGCGATAAAGTTTTCCGACTGGCCCAGAATCAGCGAGCTGACGGCGTTGAATGATTCCAGCTTACCCATGCCGTTGATTTTGGACAGCACGGTACCGATCGCGCGAATGACGATAGGCAGGATGCGGATATGCTGCAAAATACCGATCAGCGCAGAGATAAAGACGATTGGGCACAGAACCTTGAGGAAGAAGAAGGCGAGGCCTTTATCGTTCATATTGCCGAAGACGAAGTTGGTCCCTTCGTTAGCAAAGCCGAGAAGTTTTTCGAACATCTCGGAGAATCCTTTCACGAAACCCAAGCCGATATCGGAGTTCAGGAAGAACCATGCCAGCAGGACTTCAATGACAAGCAATTGAATAACATAACGAATACGAATCTGCTTACGGTTGTGGCTGACCAAAAGGGCCAAAATAGCCACCACGACGATCGCGAGAATAAAGTGCAGGACGCGGTCCATATTTGCTCCAAATATGAGGCAGGTTAAATTTCTGTGCACATTCTATGTAACAAGCCCAAAGAAAACGAGATCAAATCCACACTATTGCAAGGAACTGTGACTAATCACCAAAATAGTGATCGAACATACATTTTCGTTATGTTGCGTAAAGGTTTTAAAAGTTGCTTAGATTGTACTAATCTGAGGACCAGGCGAGATGGGCTTCCATCGATGCCACCTTTTCGTTGTTAGCCGCTATCGTTCCCCCCTATCAAAGCAATAATTATCGCCGTTATAAATGAACTTGATAATCATTCGCGTTTTGGTAGCATGAAACATAGCAAAGGCTATATTTCTGAGGCAGAAAATGACAAGCAGTCGCGTTGAGAATAGCAGCGGTCGCGCAGCGCGCAAGATGAAGCTCGCATTGATGGGGCCTGCCTTTATTGCTGCCATCGGGTATATCGATCCCGGTAACTTTGCGACCAATATCCAGGCGGGCGCCAGCTTCGGCTACCAGCTGCTGTGGGTGGTGGTGTGGGCAAACCTGATGGCGATGCTGATTCAGGTGCTGTCGGCAAAGCTGGGAATTGCGACGGGTAAAAATCTCGCGGAGCAGATCCGCGACCACTATCCGCGCCCGGTGGTGTGGTTCTATTGGGTGCAGGCGGAAATTATCGCCATGGCGACGGACCTTGCCGAATTTATTGGCGCGGCGATCGGCTTTAAGCTGCTGCTTGGCGTCTCTTTACTGCAGGGCGCCGTGCTGACCGGTATCGCTACGTTTTTGATTTTGATGCTACAGCGCCGCGGGCAAAAGCCGCTGGAGAAGGTCATTGGCGGGCTGCTGCTGTTCGTTGCCGGCGCCTATATCGTGGAGCTGATTTTCTCCCAGCCGGCGCTGGCGCCGTTGGCGAAAGGGATGATTATCCCGAGCCTGCCTAACGGAGAAGCGGTATTCCTGGCGGCCGGGGTGCTGGGGGCCACCATTATGCCTCACGTCATCTATCTGCACTCGTCGCTGACCCAGAACCTGCATGACGGCACGCGCAAAGAGCGCTATAACGCCACCCGCTGGGATGTAGCGATTGCCATGACCATCGCCGGCTTTGTTAACCTGGCGATGATGGCCACCGCCGCCGCCGCGTTTCACTTTAACGGTCATACCGGCGTCGCCGATCTTGATGCCGCCTACCTGACGCTGGAGCCGCTGCTGAGCCACGCCGCGGCAACCATATTTGGCCTCAGCCTGGTGGCTGCCGGGCTGTCGTCGACGGTGGTAGGGACCCTGGCGGGCCAGGTGGTGATGCAGGGGTTTATTCGCTTTCATATCCCGCTGTGGTTTCGCCGGGCGATTACCATGCTGCCGTCGTTTATCGTCATCATGATGGGGCTCGATCCGACCCGTATCTTAGTGATGAGCCAGGTGCTGCTGAGCTTTGGTATTGCGCTGGCGCTGGTGCCGCTGCTGATTTTTACCAGTAACCCGAAGCTGATGGGCGATCTGGTGAATACGGCATGGATTAAGCGAACCGGCTGGGTCATCGTGGCGATTGTGGTTGCGCTGAACGGCTGGCTGCTGGTGGGGACGGTGCTGGGATTATAAGCGGGTAATAAACGGGGGAGCCGCAAGGCTCCCCCGTTTGATTAAACTGACTGCAGGACATTCAGTGATGGCCGTGACCGTGTCCGCGACCTCCCGGTCCACGCCCCCAGCCGCCGCGACGGTCGTCGCGATCGTTCCAGCCCTCACGGTAGCCGCGTTCATAAGCTTTGCGCTTATCCCAGCCGCGGTGACGGCCGTTGTCATGATGCCGCCAGCGGTTGTCGCGCCATTCGTAGTTACGACGCCAGTAATCACGGTCGCGCCAGCCGCCACCGTCCCAGTAATTACCGTAATTGTCGCGATCGCCTATTTGTAATTTTACAGATGGCAGCAGGGTGATTTCACCAGCGTTAGCAACTAATGGCGCTGAGGCCAGCAGCACGGCAGCCAGTATCAGTGACCTGAACATACTCTTCTCCTTCACGATCGAGCCTTGCGGCTTGTGAGCGTGATATTACGAGGCGGTGAAGCCCCGCAGCATTGGATGAACTCCTAAATCGCGGATAAGAGCACTTTTTGTTAAAGTGACTTTTTTGCTAAAGTAACTTTTTGTTTACGCCGCCAGAATTGCGTCTATTTTCGCGCACTCATCAGGGCTGAAGTGGCGGTTGGCGAGCATCCCGACGGCATCGTCAAGCTGGGCCGTTTTGCTGGCCCCGATCAGCACCGAGGTCACTTTTTCACCGCGAAGCACCCAGGCCAGCGCCATCTGCGATAGCTTCTGTCCGCGCGCCTGCGCCAGGGCGTCCAGCTGGCGGACTTTCTCCAGCTTTTCTGCCGTCAGCTGATCCGCCTGCAGGAAGCGGCTGCCGCTGGCGGCCCGGGAATCCGCCGGGATACCGTGCAAATAGCGGTCGGTCAGCTGGCCGCCGGCCAGCGGTGAAAACGCAATGCTTCCGACCCCCTCGGCCTGCAGGAAATCCAGCAGCCCGTCTTCAACCCAGCGCTCTAACATGGAGTATTTTGGCTGATGAATAATGCACGGCGTGCCGAGATCGTTGAGAATACTCACTGCCTCCGTCGCCTGGGCGAGAGGGTAGTTGGATAGCCCGACGTAAAGCGCTTTACCCTGACGCACGATATGGTCAAGCGCGCGCATCGTTTCCAGCAGCGGAGTCTCGGGATCGGGGCGGTGATGATAGAAGATATCGACGTATTCCAGCCCCATCCGTTTCAGGCTCTGATCGAGGCTGGCAATCAGATACTTGCGCGAACCCCAGTCGCCGTAAGGCCCGTCCCACATGGTGTAGCCGGCCTTGCTGGAGATAATCAGCTCATCGCGATAAGGTAAAAAATCCTCCCGCAGGATGCGGCCGAAATTGCTCTCAGCGGAACCCGGCGGCGGCCCGTAATTGTTGGCCAGATCGAAGTGCGTAATGCCGAGATCGAAGGCGTGACGCAGCAGCTGGCGGCTGGTTTCTACTCGCGTTTCGTCACCAAAGTTATGCCAAAGGCCGAGAGAAACTGCCGGCAGCTTTAGCCCGCTCTGGCCGCATCGGCGGAACTCCATTGTCTCATATCGCGTCGCATTTGCCTGGTAAACCATACTTCCTCCGCAGATAAAACAACTTGTGTATACGTTTACACTAAAGAATGTTCAGCCCGGAGTACACACCCCAAAGTCGTAAATTTTGCTTTCCACCTCATATATTCGACACAATCTGGACAGTTCGATCGCTTATTCAATACTCAAATTACCTGCACGGGATGAGGAGTATGGCTATGCAACCGACTTACACGATTGGCGATTATCTGCTGGATCGCCTTGTAGATTGCGGCATAGACCGCTTGTTTGGCGTACCGGGAGATTACAACCTGCAGTTCCTCGATCGTGTGATTGCGCATGAGGCGCTGGGATGGGTCGGCTGCGCGAACGAACTGAACGCCGCCTATGCGGCCGACGGCTATGCGCGTATTAAGGGCGCCGGCGCGCTGCTGACGACCTACGGCGTTGGCGAGCTGAGCGCGCTTAACGGCGTGGCGGGCAGCTATGCCGAACACGTCCCGGTTCTGCATATCGTGGGCGCCCCCTGCAGCGGCGCCCAGCAGCGAGGGGAGCTGCTGCACCACACGCTGGGGGATGGCGACTTTACCCATTTTGCGCGCATGAGCGAGCAGATTACCTGCACTCAGGCCACCCTGACGGCGGGCAACGCCTGCCATGAAATCGATCGCGTTCTCAGTGAAATGCTGGCCCACCATCGCCCCGGTTATTTAATGCTGCCCGCCGACGTCGCACGGGCCAGCGCTACGCCGCCTGCGCGCCGTCTGGTGATTGAGGGGCCGCCGGCGGATGAGAATCAGCTGGCCGGCTTTCAGGAGTATGCGGGACAGCTGCTGCGGGGCAGCCGGCGGGTATCGCTGCTGGCGGATTTTCTCGCCCAGCGCTATGGCCTACAGGAAACGCTAAGAACCTGGGTCGAAAAAACGCCGATTGCTCACGCCACCATGCTGATGGGCAAGGGGCTGTTTGACGAGCAGAACCCCGGTTTTGTCGGGACCTACAGCGGCATCGCCAGCGCGCACCAAACCCGCGAGACCATTGAAAACGCCGATACCATCATCTGCGTCGGCACGCGCTTTACCGACACCATTACCGCCGGATTTACCCAGCATTTACCGCCCGAGCGCACCATTGAGATCCAGCCGTTCGCCGTCAGGGTAGGGGAGCGCTGGTTTAGTCGGATCCCGATGGATCAGGCGCTGGCGGTCCTGATCGGGCTCTCCGCCAGCCTGGCGGCGGAGTGGACGCTGCCGCCGGTCTCGCTGCAGGAGGTGGGCGGCGCTGCTGGCGGCACGCTGACGCAAAAAAGCTTCTGGAGCACCGTACAGGAGCAGCTGCGGCCGGGGGATATTATTCTCGCCGATCAGGGAACCGCGGCATTCGGCGCCGCGGCCCTGAGGCTGCCCTCGGATGCGACGCTGCTGGTTCAGCCGCTGTGGGGATCGATCGGCTTTACGCTGCCGGCGGCCTACGGCGCGCAGACCGCCGCGCCGGATCGAAGGGTGGTATTGATTATCGGCGATGGCGCAGCGCAGCTCACGATCCAGGAGATGGGCTCGATGCTGCGCGACAAGCAGCGGCCGCTCATTCTGCTGCTTAACAACGAAGGCTATACGGTTGAGCGGGCGATCCACGGGCCGGAGCAGCGCTATAACGATATCGCCCTCTGGGACTGGAACCGCCTGCCGGAGGCGTTTGCTCCCGAAGTTCCTTCGCGCTGCTGGCGCGTGACGCGCACCGCGGAGCTGAAGGAGGCGATGAACGACAGCCTGACCTCCGACCGGCTGACGCTGGTCGAGGTGATGCTGCCCAAAATGGATATCCCCGACTTTTTGCGGGCGGTGACCGAGGCTCTTGAGGAGCGCAACAGCCGCGTTTAGTCGGGGCGTCGTTTAACCATCATCAGCGGCTTCCCGGCCAGCAGTAGCCAGGCCGGGAGCATCACCATGCACAGCAGCGGCAGCAGCGTGGTGTCCGGCACCACGACGGCGGCCATAAACAGGCTCAGCCAGCCGTCGCGGGTGACCACCAGCGTCATTCCGAGAATCGCGCAGGAAACCGTAATCGCCGCCGGGACGGCGTCAACGTGCGCGTGCAGCATCAGGCCCAGCGCCACGCCGACAAATACCGCCGGGAAAATCCGTCCACCGCGAAAGCCGCTGGCGGCCGCGAGCACCAGCGCCGCCAGCTTCACCAGCGCAATCAGCATAAAGTCGCCGCCGGTCAGGGTCTGGCTGAAAGCCATCTGCTGCATCTCATCCAGCCCTTTAAACAGGGTGATATGCCCGCCGAGGGTTCCGAGAATGCCGAGCAGCAAACCGCCGATCCCGAGGGTTAAAACGGGGCTTTTCAGGCGGTGCATCAGCGCATGCAGGCGCGGTAAACACCAGACGGCAACCATGCCTACGGCAATGGCGATAAGCGCGACCACCGCGCCGCTAAAGATATCCACCAGCCGCATCTGGGGATAGTGCGGGATAGGTAGCGAGAAATGGGGGTTGAAGAACAGGCTGGTTGTCAGGGCGCCGGCCGCCGCCGCCAGCAGCGGGGCAAAAAGGCGGTCCCACAGCGGGACGTCGTTGCCGCCGTTAAGGGTTTGCGAAAAGATCAGCGCGGCGGCAACCGGCGTGCCAAACAGGGCGCCGATAGTCCCGGAGGCGGCGAGGATCGTCCAGTCAAGCGAGCTGACGCGGGGAAAGAGGCGCGAGCCGATGGCTACCGCCAGGGCGATATTGACCACCATGATGGGGTGTTCTGGCCCAAGGCTGACGCCGCCCGCGAGGCCTAAAATGAGCGCGGCAATCAGCCCCGGCAGGGCGCTGGTGCTGACCGGCGCGCCGACCAGCGATTCAGCCGCCGGGTCGGGCCCGGCGTGGCCTGGGCTAAAGCGGATAACCAGACCGACGGCAACACCGGTGAGCGTCAGAATGGCGATGGTCCAGAGATGCCCGCCGGCGTTAAGGCCGAGGCTCAGCGGCAAAACGCTCCAGAGGATATTCTGCAGGACGCTCGCAACCTTCATCGTCACAATCAATACCAGGCTGGACGCAATCCCGATGATAACCGCCGGGATCGATAGCAACAGCATTGTTCTGGCGCGCGGATGCAGCATGAAAATTTCCTTTTGCAGGTTGCGGAGCACTACTTTGTCGTCGCGCCAGGAGAGCGTCGATGCAAATGGTGCTGAAACGATAAACTTAAGGCTATGCCTGACGATCGCAGCGGCGCGGGATAAACCATTTTGCACAGATTACAGCCTAAATGTGATATAGGTCGCTAAACTGTGGGCGCTTATACGTTGGTCGTTGTTGTTAGGGCATCATGAATTTACAGTGTGCCAAAAGAATCATTTTGACTTTAGTGGAGCCGTAACGGAATGACAAAATTTGCTTTAGTAGGGGATGTCGGCGGAACCAATGCCCGACTGGCATTATGTGATATGGCGAACGGGGAGATCTCCCGCGCCAAAACCTATTCCGGGCTCGATTATCCCAGTCTCGAAGCCGTCGTTCGCGTCTATCTCGACGAGCACAGCGTCGACGTCGAGGACGGCTGCATTGCTATTGCCTGCCCGATCACCGGCGACTGGGTGGCGATGACCAACCATACCTGGGCGTTTTCCATCGCCGAAATGAAAAGCAACCTCGGGTTTGCGCATCTGGAAATCATCAACGATTTCACGGCGGTATCGATGGCGATTCCGATGCTAAAAGCCGAGCACCTGATTCAGTTTGGCGGCACGGCGCCGGTAGAGGGGAAACCTATCGCCGTCTATGGCGCGGGGACTGGCCTCGGCGTGGCGCATCTGGTCCACGTTGATAAACGCTGGGTGAGCCTGCCGGGCGAGGGCGGCCACGTCGACTTCGCGCCGAACAGCGAAGAAGAGGGCATTATTCTGGAAGAGCTGCGCGCCGAGCTGGGACACGTTTCCGCCGAACGCGTGCTCTCAGGCCCGGGTCTGGTATACCTCTATCGCGCGATAGTGAAATCCGACGGTCGTTTACCGGAAAATCTGCAGCCGAAAGACGTGACCGAACGCGCGCTTGCCGACTCCTGCATCGATTGCCGCCGCGCGCTGTCGCTGTTCTGCGTGATCATGGGCCGTTTTGGCGGCAACCTGGCGCTGACGCTGGCGACCTTTGGCGGCGTGTATATTGCGGGCGGTATCGTGCCGCGCTTCCTTGAATTCTTTAAGGCGTCCGGCTTCCGCGGCGGTTTTGAAGATAAAGGGCGCTTTAAGGCCTTCGTGCAGGATATTCCGGTGTACCTGATCGTCCACGACAATCCGGGGCTGCTGGGCTCCGGCGCGCATTTGCGCCAGACGCTCGGCCAGATCCTCTAAACCACACCTCCGGGCCCGAGGGCCCGGAAACGCGCTGGCTACAGGTGCATCAGCTGGCGGAACTCTTTGACCTTGCTGCGACTCACCGGCACCTGAAACTCCAGATCCCGCAGCCGCAGAACGTAGGTGTTATTGAACCACGGCTCAATTTCGCGAATTTTGTTCAGGTTGACGCAGTAGGAGCGGTGGCAGCGGAAGAAGTGCGCCGGCGGCAGTTTGGCGCAAAACTCCGTAATGTTCATCGGCATCACGAACGACTCCCGCCGGGTATAGACAAACGTCATTTTTTCATGCGCTTCCGCGTAGTAGATATCGTGAATGCTGGTGACGATAATCCGCTCATCTTTGATCAGATTGATGGTGTCGTTTTCCCGCTGCGGGTTCGGCGCCGCGCTGGCGCTGGCCGCCGGAAGCTGCTGCTGTTGCCAGGCGCTGCTTAGCTTCTGCAGCATGTTGATAATGCGTGACTCCTGATAGGGCTTGAGGATGTAATCGAACGCCTCCAGCTCAAATGCCTCTACGGCGTGCTCTTTCCAGGCGGTGATAAACACAATAAACGGCTTGTGGGCAAACTGGCTGATGTTCTGCGCCAGCAGAACGCCGTCCAGCGAGGGGATGTTGATGTCGAGAAAAATGGCATCAACCCTGTTGTGCTGCAGAAACTTCAGCACGTCCAGCCCGTCGTCAAAGGTACCGACAATCTCCATCTGGCTGTGGGTGTTAATCAGCCAGGTCAGCTCCTGTTGCGCCAGGAACTCGTCCTCAACGATGATGACTTTCATTTTTTCTCCGCTCATGGCAGCAGCGACACCGGCGTAGGCTGAGGGGCGTTGCGGTTGGGTACGTAGAAGGTGATCTCCGTACCTGGGGTCATGCGCCGGATATGCAGCCCTTCGCCGTACAGCAGTTTGACCCGATGGTGAACGTTGAGCAGGCCGATTTTATTCCCCGGCATTTCATCGGCCTCCACCCGGGCGACGACGGCCGGATCGATGCCGTTGCCGGTATCACGGACGCTAATCCGTACCCGGTTACCACACTCGTTGATGCCAATCGTGACCACGCCTTTTCCCTTGCAGGGCTGAATGCCGTGAACAATGGCATTTTCTACCAGCGGCTGGATCAGCAGGCTGGGAATGACGCAGCTGACTTCATCATCGATATCATAGATAACGGTGAGCTTGTCGCCGAAGCGCGCCTGTTCAATGGCAATGTAGTCCTTGATTTGGTACAGCTCCCTTTTAATATCAATCTGCTCGTCGTCTTTTAATTCAATGTTATAGCGTAAATAGCGCGATAAATTAAAAATAAGCTGCCGCGCGGTATCCGGATTCATGCGAATCGATGACGAAATGGCGTTGAGCGCGTTGAAGAGAAAGTGCGGATTGATTTTACTCTGCAGCGCGCGCAGCTCGGCCCTGTTGGCCATTTCCCGCAGCTGCTCCGCGCGGGAGACCTCCAGCTGGGTGGAGATAATTTGCGACAGGCCTATCGCCATCTCCTGCAGCGACGAAGTGATGCGGTGCGCGTGGCAGTAGTAGATTTTCAGCGTCCCGGTGACGACGCCTTTTTCCCGCAGTGGGATCACCAGCATCGAGTGAATTTCAGGAGTTCTGTAGGCCTCATCGTTGTTCTTGATAATAATTTTGCCACTCTCAATCGCCTGGCGAGTGGTGGGGCTAATGGCGTTGTCGCGGTCGTGATAGTTGCCCTCGCCAAAGCCAACGTAGGCCAGCACCCGATCGGTGGTGGTAATGGCTACCGCATCGGCGTTGATATCGCGGCGGATAATGTCGCAGACCTGACGGAGCGACTCGCTGTTAACGTGGCGAAACAGCGGCAGCGTTTTGTTGGCAATATCCAGCGCCAGCTTGGCCTGGCGCGCGGCGCTGGCCTCTTTTTCTCCCTCGACGCTCTGCACCAGCAGGACGATAAAACCGATACTGACGCTGCCGAGGATCATCGGGATACCGATTTTCGAGACGATATCGAGGCCCAGTGAAAAAGAGGGCGCCCACAGTACGACGAGGATCATGGTCAGCGTTTCGCAGAGCATCCCGGCGAGGATCCCGGCCTTCCAGCGCTGGGCCTTGGGCACCCTACGGCCGATCAACCCGGACAATAGCCCGGCGATAATGCTGGTGATAAAACAGGGTATGGCGGTAACGCCGCCGATATCGATCAGGTAGCGGTGCACCCCGGCAATGACGCCAACGATAGCGCCGACCCACGGGCCAAACAGGATACCGCCGGACATCACCGCGATGATGCGCACGTTGACCAGCGATCCCTCCACCGGTACGCCTGACCAGGTACTGAACAGGGCAAACAGGGAGAAGATGGCGGTGACGGCCAGCAGCTCCTTCGGCGTATGGGCAGATTTATGCAGCAGTTCGCGAAACAGCCGCAGGCGGATGAGGAAAAAAAGACAAATCAGCATCAGTGCCGCACGGTCAAAAACTGCGAGCAGCATGGTGAATATTTCGTGCATGGAGGCGCCGTGTCATTCGCGGGAAAACGCTATGATAAAAAACCTCGCCCCAGAAGGCCAGCCGCAGACAATAATAGGGAACAGGCACACTTTTAAAAGGGGATCTCCAGCAAACGGCGGGCGGCCGCGAAGGCGAGGGCCCTGCGGGTAAAATCAGGTAATACAAAAGATATTAAGATGTTACTTTCAACGATCGTATTGGCTAAATTCGGATCCACTGCTGCCGTATTTACTGGAACGAGTACCCGTTTTTTGTGCCAGATTTTATTTTTTTTCTGCCCTCTCGACAGCGTGAATTTTTTCGGGTTATTTTCTTAACGTGTCGCAACAGCGGCAGCGTCGCTCGGACGGTCCGGGCGCTCACGTTAATCCGAGGAATCTATGGCTGAATCCAGTCCTGAACGCCGCTTTACGCGTATCGATCGTCTCCCCCCGTACGTTTTTAACATTACCGCTGAACTGAAAATGGCTGCGCGTCGGCGCGGCGAAGATATTATCGATTTCAGTATGGGCAACCCGGACGGCGCCACGCCGCCGCACATCGTTGAAAAACTGTGCACCGTTGCCCAACGCCCGGATACCCACGGCTACTCGACCTCTCGCGGCATCCCACGCCTGCGCCGGGCTATCTCGCGCTGGTATCAGGATCGCTATAACGTCGAGATTGACCCGGAATCGGAAGCCATTGTGACCATCGGCTCGAAAGAGGGGCTGGCGCATCTGATGCTGGCGACGCTGGATCACGGGGACACGGTGCTGGTGCCTAATCCCAGCTACCCTATTCATATTTACGGCGCGGTTATTGCCGGCGCTCAGGTGCGTTCGGTGCCGCTGGTAGAAGGCGTTGATTTCTTCAACGAGCTGGAACGCGCGATCCGCGAAAGCTATCCGAAGCCGAAGATGATGATCCTTGGCTTCCCTTCTAACCCGACCGCGCAGTGCGTCGAGCTGGAGTTTTTTGAAAAAGTGGTGGCGCTGGCCAAGCGCTACGACGTGCTGGTGGTGCATGACCTGGCCTATGCCGATATTGTCTATGACGGCTGGAAGGCGCCTTCCATTATGGAAGTGCCCGGCGCGCGCGACGTGGCGGTTGAGTTCTTCACGCTGTCGAAAAGCTACAATATGGCCGGCTGGCGCATCGGCTTTATGGTCGGCAACAAAACGCTGGTCAACGCGCTGGCGCGAATTAAAAGCTACCACGATTACGGGACCTTCACTCCGCTGCAGGTGGCGGCCATCGCCGCCCTGGAAGGCGATCAGCAGTGCGTGCGCGATATTGCGGAGCAGTACAAGCGCCGTCGCGATGTGCTGGTTAAGGGGCTGCACGAAGCGGGCTGGATGGTGGAGTGCCCGAAAGCGTCCATGTACGTGTGGGCAAAGATCCCTGAGCACTATGCGGCTATGGGATCGCTGGAGTTCGCCAAAAAACTGCTTCAGGATGCCAAAGTGTGCGTATCGCCGGGCATCGGCTTTGGCGACTACGGCGACACCCACGTACGCTTCGCCTTGATTGAAAACCGCGATCGCATCCGTCAGGCCATTCGCGGCATAAAATCGATGTTCCGCGCCGACGGACTGCTTCCTGCCGCAAGCAAGCCGGCGGGCGAAGGCCAGGAATAAGTGCGGGAATAAAAACAGGAATAAAAAAAGGGAGCCGCTGGCTCCCTTTTTTTTAACTATTCACGCTGCTTAGATCATCAGGGCAAAGGTGCCGGCCCAAACGATGACCATAAAAGACACGCCCATAAAAAAGTATTTCACGTCTCATTACTCCGCATTCTCGGCGAAACGCCAAACGAATTTTGTTTTCATTGTTTTCCATGAACTGTCGCAGGAAAAACCAGAGGCTTCTGGCGGCTGCGGCGGTTCGGAATGACAGGCTGTAACTGCTCCAGCTGGCGCTAATGTACGCCTAAAAAATGGGGGAAACAAGAGGCATTTTTTTATTAATTTTTAGTTACTTACGGGTGTCGTGATTCGGCGACACATTAATTTCACTCGGTAATAAATACGATTCTGGCGAAGGCAATTGGCGGCGATAGTTTTAACGCCGGTAGCGGTTTGATTTTTGGCTTTTTTCTCTGCGGGAAGGGCGCGAAATCGGCCCTTCCGCACCTGACGTTATCAGGCCCGATCGCCAGTCGGCGGCATTTTTCGCCACTCCTGCGGGTAGCGTGCCGGTACGAAACGCAGCGTTATCGCCATCAGGAGCGCCACGCAGATGGCGTGAAAGGCCCAGTCCAGCACGTAATTCCCGCTCAGGCTGCGCAGCAGGCCCGATAGCCATGGCGAGAGGCCGGCGACGATAAAGCCAATTCCCTGCATAAAGGCCACCAGCCGTCCGGCAATCGCCGGATGTCGGGAGTGGTCGAGCGCCAGCACCAGGCATAGCGGAAAGGCGCCGCCTAAACCAACCCCGCAGCTTATCGCCCAG
>NZ_JAQGFU010000320.1:0-3091 GCF_030078455.1 Klebsiella sp. Ech2A
GATCAGCCCCGCCCGCCCCATATAGCAGTTCGCCAGCTGGTAGCGAACCAGGTCGATCGGGTTGTCGGTGGTCAGCTTGCTGTAGACGCGATCGTCGGTATAGCCGAAGTTAACCGCCTTATAGCCGCCGTTATTTTCCGCCATTTTCTGCTTCACGATATCCGCACCAATGGTCGCCGCGAGGTGGTTTGCCTGCCCGGTCAGGTCGGCGGAGACGTGATAATCGACGCCGTCTTTCTTAAATGCCGGATTGCGCAGATAGGCCCACAGCACGGTGACCAGCCCCAGCTCGTGCGCGCGTTCGAACGCCGCGGAGATCTCTTCGATCTGGCGCCGCGACTCTTCGGAACCGAAATAGATAGTCGCGCCCACCGCCACCGCGCCCATATTAAAAGCTTGCTCAACGCTGGCGTACAGCGTCTGGTCAAAGGTGTTCGGGTAGCTCAGGGTCTCGTTGTGATTCAGTTTTACGAGGAACGGAATGCGGTGCGCGTAGCGGCGCGATACCGAGGCCAGCACGCCGTAGGTTGACGCCACGCAGTTACAGCCGGCCTCAATCGCCAGCTCAACGATATTTTTCGGATCGAAGTACAGCGGGTTGGCGGCAAAAGAGGCTCCCGCCGAGTGCTCCACGCCCTGGTCAACCGGCAGGATCGACAGGTAGCCGGTGCCGGCCAGGCGCCCCGTGTTGTACAGGGTTTGCATATTACGCAGCACCGCCGGCGGACGGTTGTTATCAACCATCACTCGGTCGACGTAATCCGACCCCGGTAAATAGAGCTGATCGGCTGGAATAGTCATACAACGGTGCTGTAACAGGCTGTCGGCATCTTTGCCAAGCAACTGCGTAATATCAGTCATAGCAATAACTCCCGTAAGGCCGGCCGCAGCCGGCGTCAATGTTCCTGACCCAACTTTTTTGGGCAGGTTAAGCCTGGTACCGACTTAGCATATTTTCCAGCCGGGATCGCATTTTTTCAGCAACTTCTGCTGGCACGATTCAGATACGAAAAAGTGTTAGCTTGCTCAAACAATCAGCTCAATGGTATTTCAAAGGTATTATCAAGTGGTACTCTAAATGCGTACCTTACCTGTCATGAAGGATCTCCAAATGAAAACTACAGCAAAGCTGTCGTTCATGATGTTCGTTGAGTGGTTTATCTGGGGAGCGTGGTTTGTTCCCCTGTGGCTGTGGCTAAGCAAAAGCGGCTTCAGCGCCGGCGAAATTGGCTGGTCCTATGCCTGTACCGCCATCGCCGCCATTCTCTCCCCGGTGCTGGTCGGCTCGCTGACGGACCGCTTCTTCTCGGCGCAAAAAGTGCTGGCGATTCTGATGTTCGCCGGGGCGATACTGATGTACTTCGCCGCGCAGCAGACCACCTTCAGCGGCTTCTTCCCGCTGCTGCTGGCCTACTCGCTCACCTACATGCCGACCATCGCCCTAACCAACAGCATCGCCTTTTCCAACGTTGCCGACGTCGAGCGCGATTTCCCGCGCATTCGGGTAATGGGGACCATCGGCTGGATCGGCTCCGGCCTGGTGTGCGGTTTCCTGCCGGGAATGCTCGGCCTGAGCGATATCTCGCCCACTAACGTACCGCTGCTGATCGCCGCGGGGAGCTCGCTGGTGCTGGGGATTTTTGCGCTGTGCCTGCCGGATACGCCGCCGAAGAGCACCGGCAAGCTGAGCCTGAAGGTGATGCTGGGGCTGGACGCGCTGATCATGCTGCGCGACAGGAACTTCCTCGTCTTTTTCTTCTGCTCATTCCTCTTCGCCATGCCGCTGGCCTTCTACTACATCTTTGCCAACGGCTATCTCAGCGAATCGGGGATGAAAAACGCCACCGGCTGGATGACCCTCGGCCAGTTTTCGGAAATCTTCTTTATGCTGGCGCTGCCGTTCTTCACTAAGCGCTTTGGTATTAAAAAGGTTCTGTTACTTGGTCTTATTACCGCCGCCATTCGCTACGGCTTTTTCGTCTACGGCGCGGCAGATAACTATTTCACCTATACGCTGATGTTCCTCGGTATTCTGCTGCACGGCGTCAGCTACGACTTCTATTACGTCACCGCCTACATCTACGTCGACAAAAAGGCGCCGGTGGCGATGCGCAACGCCGCGCAGGGGCTCATCACCCTCTGCTGTCAGGGGTTCGGCAGCCTGCTGGGCTACCGCCTCGGCGGGGTGATGATGGAGAAAATGTTTGCCTACTCATCGCCGGTAAACGGTCATACCTTTAACTGGGCAGGGATGTGGACGTTCGGCGCCATCATGATTGCCGTTATCGCCGTGCTGTTCATGGTGTTCTTCCGCGAGTCGGACAAAGACATCACCACCATTGAGATCGACGCGCAGGATGCTGCGCTTACACAAGAGGAAGTCAAATGAAAGCAGAACGTATTCTCGGTGCCCTTTACGGGCAGGCGTTAGGGGATGCGATGGGCATGCCGTCGGAGCTATGGCCAAGATCGCGGGTGAAGGCCCATTTCGGCTGGATCGACCGCTTCCTGCCCGGTCCGGCGGAAAACAATGCCGCCTGTTACTTTGCCGAGGCCGAGTTCACCGACGACACCTCGATGGCCCTGTGCCTCGCCGATGCCATCATCGAGTGCGACGGGCGGATCGTTCCCGATACCATCGGCCGCCACATCCTGCGCTGGGCGGAGGAGTTTGACGCCTTTAATAAAAACGTCCTCGGTCCGACGTCGAAAATCGCCCTCAAGGCCATTCGCAACGGCACGCCGGTGAGCGAGCTGGAGAATAACGGGGTGACCAACGGCGCGGCCATGCGCGCCTCGCCGCTGGGATGCCTGCTGCCGACCGGCGACCTCGACGCCTTTATTCACGAAGTTGCCGCCGCCTCCAGCCCGACGCATAAATCTGATTTAGCCATCGCCGGCGCGACGGTCATTGCCTGGGCCATCTCGCGTGCCGTTGACGGCGCAAGCTGGTCCGCCATCGCCGACGCGCTGCCGGCCATCGCCGGGCACGCCCAGCTGCAGCGCACCACCACCTTTAGCGCCTCGCTGGCCCTGCGCATTGAGCTGGCGCTGCGCACCGTGCGCGGCGCGGGCGGAGTCGAGCCCGCCT
>NZ_JAQGFU010000321.1:0-3086 GCF_030078455.1 Klebsiella sp. Ech2A
GCGCAGCCCCGATTTCCGTGCGGGACCGCGGGGATTGTTAAGGGGAAGACGGTTATCTTCCCCTTAACCCGGTCACCTGGCAGCGGGGCCGCATGTTCTGCCAGACATCTGGTGAGCGGAACTTTTCCCGGCCGATAAGCCGCGGACCTTGTGGACTAGCCGCTCTGGCGCCGCCTTAAGGTAACGCATCCATCCGCGCCCACATTTTCACCGCCGCCTTCTGCGCCTCGGCAAAGAGCGGTTCGTGATCGAAGGTAAACCGTCGGTTCTCGTAAATCATCTCCCCGTTGACCATCACGCTATGCACGTGGCTGCTGCCGAGGCCAAAGGCGATATGCCCGGCGATATTCTCGGCTATAAGCGGCGTGGGCGACGGATAGTCGCAAATCGTCAGGTCGGCTTTGTATCCCGCCTCGAGGCGGCCAAAACGGGCGTTAAAGCTGCGGGCGAGCAGCTCGTTGCCGTTGCTTAAGGCGCGGGCAAAGCCGTCCGGCCACAGCGGCCCGCCGGCGTCGCGGTGCTTAAAAAAGGCAAACTTCAGCTCTTCAAACATATCAGAGCCCAGGCCATCGGTGCCCAGCGCCAGGTTGCGGAAGTCCACCAGCCGCTGGTTATAGCCAACGTGGTTGTTCATATTTGAGCGCGCGTTATGCACCAGGAACCCATCCTGAGAATTGAGGATCTCAATATCTTCATCGGAGAGGTACAGGCCGTGGGCAACCAGCGTCTTGCGGTCAATCAGGTTAAATTCCGCCAGCCTGACCAGCAGGTCTTTACCGTAGCGATGATGGCTATGGCTAACGTCGTAACGGTCCTCTGCCGCATGGATATGCAGGCCGCGGCCGGTGGCCTGCAGCGCCTCACCGAGCATCGCCAGCCCTTCGTCCGGTAGGGTAAAGGGGGCATGGGCACCGATGTGCGCCTCAACCAGGTAGGGTTCGCGGCCCATCTCCCGGGCGCTGTCGACTTCGCGGGCAAAGCGAATATTCTCCTCGACGCCGGCCCGGAGCTCCTTAAGCCCGCCGTTGCGATCGGTGGTCTCAAAGCAGGTCATTCCCCGCAGGCCGACCCGCAGAAAGGCGCTGCGCAGCTGGCTGAGCGACCCGGCGATATAGCCGGGAGAGGCGTGGTGGTCGATCACCGCGGTGCAGCCGCTGCGCACGGCTTCCATGGCGCAAATCAGCCCGCTGTAGTAGAGCGACTCCTCATCCAGCGCGCGGTCGAGGCGCCACCACAGATTTTTCAGCGTCGAGATAAAATCGGGGCTGGAGGGGATAGTGGCCTGGATCCCGCGCGACAGGCCGGAATAAAAGTGGTTGTGCGCGCAGACCATCCCCGGCATCACCAGCCGGCCGTGCATCTCTTTGACCCTGGCCTGGGGATAGCGCCGGGCGAGCCCCGGCGCAATATCGAGGATCGCGTCGTTTTCAATCGCGATATCGATACCTTCCATGACCTTCGCCGGATAGAGCTGCGCGGCGGTGGCATTTTTCAGAATTAAGATACTCATACTTCGACGCCTCCCAGCAGGTAGCGGTGGTTAAGATGAACGTGGCTAATGATGCGGCAAAGATCGGTAACGACAGGGGGAACGTCAGCGATATGGCCGCTATCGTCGATTTTTAGCAGCCAGGTGTGCTCGTTTTGTCGGACGTGAACGCTGTCGTCCTCGACGAAGAAGCCGGGGTTGCTGCTGTTGGCGAAATCCTGCGCCAGGCTAAAGACGGTAATTTTGTCTTTGTAGGGCTTGCCCTGCCACGGGCAGAACTGCGCGCAGTTGCCGCATTCGTTGCAGTAGGCGTCGAGGTGCAGCGTCTGGTAGCGGTTCTGGAATCCAGGCACGGCGATTGAGACGTTGGCGCGGTTTGGGCATACGTCCACGCACTTGCTGCACACGTAGTTGCACTCCAGGCAGCGCTCCGCCTCCTGAGCTACGAACGCCTCCCGGCGATCCCTTGCCACCTCAGCGATGGCGATAGTCCCTTTGCGCTGGTAAATATCCGCCGGATCGACGTTGTTCCACCGCTTATGCTGATGGTGGTTGGCAATATTCTCTCGCGCCAGAATCGCATCCGCTGCCCGGCGGGCGTTGCCGATCGCCGAGACGATGGAGGACGGACCGCGCTGAACGTCGCCGATAAGAAATACCCCCGGCAGCGCGGTTTCGCCCGTAGGATCCGCCGCCGGCCAGCCGCTGTCGTCCAGCGGAATGCCCATCGCCGCCAGCGCCGCAACGTCCTGCTGCTCGCCGATGGCGGTAATAACCGTATCCGCCCGCAGGGTGCGGGTTTGGCCGGTAGCCAGCGGGCGACGGCGGCCTTTTTCATCGGCGTCGCCGAGCGCCATCACCCGGACGGTGAGCGTCCCGTCGGCGTAGAATTGTTCAGGATTACTGAGAAACTCGAACGCGACGCCGTCGCGCTGCGCCTCTTCATACTCTTCGCGCCATGCCGGCATCTCCTGCAGAGAGCGGCGGTAGACGATGGTTGCTTTCTCCACGCCGGGTACCCGCAGCGCGGCGCGGGCGCAGTCCATGGCGGTATTGCCCGCCCCGATGACCACCACCTGTTTCCCCAGGCTCAGCGTCTCTCCGCGATTGTATTCGCGTAAAAACTGCAGCGATTTTCGCACGTTGCGGTTGTCACCGCCGAGGCTGACGCCGCTGTTTTTGTCGGTACCGGTGCCGACCAGCACGTAGCGATAGCCTTCGCCGCGAAGCTTCTCCACCGTCAGCTGCGGATCGCAGCCGTAGACGATGTTCACCCCGTGGTTGACCACAAAATCGATATCGTGCTGAATCAGCTCCCCGGGAATACGGAAGCGCGGAATGATGTTGCGCACCACGCCCCCGGCGTTGGCTTCGCGTTCAAACAGGGTTACCGGGTATCCTGCCCGGGCAAGAAAGTAGCCGGCGGCAAGCCCCGCGGGGCCTGCGCCGATCACCGCCACCGGGTTCAACGAGCCGGAGCCGGCCGGCCGGTGCCAGCGCCGCCGGTACTCTTCCCAGCCTTTCTCGAGCGCGATTTTCTTCAGCTCGCGGATATTGAGCGAACTGTCGTAGTCGAGGCGGGTACAGTTGCTCTTGC
>NZ_JAQGFU010000322.1:0-3060 GCF_030078455.1 Klebsiella sp. Ech2A
ATTGGCGGGTGCGCCGAGCCGCGCCAGCTGCCGGCCGATCAGCGCGACGCAGTGCAGCGAGACCTGACGCGATCGTGGATGAGGGCTGAAGATAACGGTGTTGCCTGCCGCCAGCATGCCGATAGAGTTGTTGATAATCGTCTCCGTCGGGTTGGTGGTGGGGGTAATGGAACCAATGACTCCGTAAGCAGAATATTCCGTTAGCGTCAGGCCGCCATCGCCGCTTAGCGCGCCGGTGGCCAGATCCTCAACGCCCGGCGTTTTTTGCGCGGCAACGCGGTTTTTCACCAGCTTGTCGGCATAGTTACCCATTCCCGTCTCTTCTACGGCCATTCTGGAAATGGCCTGCAGCACCTCTTCCTGCAGAAAAAGCTGGCGAATTCCCTCAACAAAGCGGGCGCGATCCTGCATTGAGCAGTGGCGATACTGGATTTGCGCGTGCTGTGCTGCGGCGATGGCTTCATCCATTGTTGCAAAAGCGCCATCGCCGGAGGGAAGGGCGGCGGCAGGTTCAGCGCTGACGCGGCTCGCCAGCACGCTGGCGACAATGGCTTCAATGCTGTCGCTGTCATGAGCCGTCGACACCGCGGAGGCTTGCGGTTCCTGCGCGTCCGGTGCCGTTTTTGTATATTTACTCAGGACGCGGGAGACGGCCTGGGTAATTTCAAGATCGTTCATGTTCTACTTTCCTTACTCCACTTCACACAGGTTGCCGCATGCCATCAAATGTACGGCGTTGTCGTCGATTTGATGGGCGTCGGATCCAGGGTGGCCAGCAGCTGCTTCCCGACCTCTCTTGCCGCAATAACGGCCTGACGAACCGCGCCCGAGTCGCCGGCGAAAGTGAAGATCACTTCGTTACTAAAGCTGGTGCCTTTCGCCGGGCTGGCGTAGCCCACGGGTTCAATCACCGCTGCTTTCGCCGCGGCATCGGCAACCACCACGCCAATCGCCGCGGGCGAGGCGCAGGTCATGCCGAAGGATTTACCCAGCGGCGCGCCGAGGGCTTTATTAAGGGCATAGCTGGCGCGTGCGGTGTACTGGAATTCCAGATGACCCGCCGGTGAGCCATAGACGTCACCCATTGTTCGCTCAATTTCAGACAGGGCGACTTCAATCGCGCGGCGCACATCGGATACGTCGGATGCGCCGAAAATGATCAGGCAGCCGTGCCCGCCGCCGCCTTCGGTGTCGCGCGCCAGTTCGATAGAGAGTATTTCACTGTTGGTGGCTTTGATGGCCTCATCTGCGGCAAAAATATGCGGGCCGGCACCCGTGCGTGCGCCAAGAATACCGATTGAGCGATATTTCTTGTCGATGTTCATGACCTCATGTAGCTGATGATCGACGTTGGCAATAACCAGCCCGATAGTATGCCCCAGGGCCGTACCGACAAACTCCGTTAAACCACAGCCGGCAAAGCTGGCTGCTGTTTTTTTATTTGTACTCACGTCGGTCTGTTTATTCATTACTTCAGATATAATCTGTTCAACAAGATTATCTCTCATGGTCAGTATCCCCTGGCTTTATTAACTGACAGCTTTCGGCAGAATTTTTTCTACTTCGATATGTGGGCGCGGAATAACATGTACGGAGACCAGTTCACCCACTTTACCTGCCGCTGCGGACCCTGCGTCAGTTGCTGCTTTGACTGCGCCAACGTCGCCGCGAACCATGACGGTAACTAATCCTGAACCAATTTTTTCGTAGCCTACCAGCATAACGTTAGCGGATTTAACCATGGTATCTGCGGCTTCAATTGCGGATACCAGACCTTTTGTTTCAACCATACCTAATGCTTCTTGTTGCATAACGACCTCAATATTTACAGGTAAGAGTAAACGTCAGTAATGAATTAGCCCGGCGAGGGATAGTCCACGTATCTAATAAATTAATGCAATATGATATTATTGCGCTAAGGACAAAATGTTTTGCCCGTCAGAGAGATTTTCTTGTTATTCGGTTTTACCCCTGGACAATAAAATCCTCCCCGTTGGCAAGGGAAGCGAAAAAATCAGGCGACGCCCTCAAATGCGCAAGAGAGCGCGGCGGCATCCTGAGCGATCATCTTCTCTTCATTCGTCGGGATCACCGCCACGATAGGGGAGTTGGGTACTGAAATTATCCCCTGATGGCCGGCAAACATTTGCGCATTCTTAACCCTATCGATATGTACGCCGAAGACAGCCAGCCGCCGGGCGGTCAATTCGCGCACCAGGGCCGAGTTTTCCCCAATACCGCCGGTAAAAATCAGGGCATCAAAGCGATGCAGCGACGTGAGATGCGCGCCAAGATGACGGGCAAGACGGTGCACCATCACGTCAATGGCAAGCGTGGCGCGAGGATCGCCTTTGCTGCGCGCTTCCTGCAGTGTGCGGCAATCGCTGGAGAGCCCGGATACGCCCAGCAGGCCTGAGTCGTTGTTCACCATTTTGTACAGCGATTCGATGGTCTGACCGGTGCAACGGGCAATATGGGCAGCGGCACCAAAATCCAGATCGCCGCAGCGCGTCCCCATCACCAGCCCTTCCAGAGGCGTCATGCCCATGGAGGTATCCACGCTTTTGCCATTTTTTACGGCGCATACCGACGACCCGTTGCCGAGATGGGCGATAAGAATGCCATGATCGGCGGGATCGAGATCTAGTTGCGCAACCGCTTCTGCGGCGATAAACCGGTGCGATGTGCCGTGGAAGCCGAATCGTCTGACCTGATGCTGCTGTTGATACGCCAGAGGAATGGCGTAGGTATAGGCTTCCGGGGGCAAGGTCTGGTGGAACGCCGTATCAAACACCGCAACCTGCGGCAGATGCGGTAATAACGACAGTGCGGCCTCGATGCCCGTCAGGTTCGCCGGGTTATGCAACGGGGCCAGAACGGAGAGTTCACGAATGCGGGTAATGACGTCATCGGTGAGCAACACGGAGTGCTTGAAATCGCTGCCGCCGTGCGCCACGCGGTGGCCAATAGCGCATACGCGCGGGAGCAACGCCAGATGTTCAAGTTTTGTGAAGAGCGTTTTCAGGGCGCCGATGGGGCTGGCATCGCCCAGCCGCCCGG
>NZ_JAQGFU010000323.1:0-3023 GCF_030078455.1 Klebsiella sp. Ech2A
AGATGTGTCTAAGAGCCAGGTTTCAGACCGCGCTGGCGAGGAGCGCCGGCGATGCGGCCGATATCGCACAGTCGATGCTGGTGACCGCCTGGAATGCGGCTATTGCCAGCGGAGGTATCGTTGGCGGCGTGCTGCTGGACCGTTTTGGCGTCGGGGCATTCTCTCCCGCGCTGCTGGTGCTGCTGCTGGCCACGCTGCTGGTGGCGTGGTCGGCCAGAGATCGCGGCTTTCCCGCCTCGGTGGGATGACCGGCCGGGCGCTATCCCGGCCGTTACAGCATGTCTGCCCACGGATGGTTCGGGTGCAGGCGCTCGAGACACTCCCGCAGCCATAGGCGCTCGGCCGGGAGTAACCCCGGCATGGCCCGGGCGAAATCCTCCTCGTCCTTCGGCCGGCGGTGCTTTGCCTTGAACAGCAGCACGGCTGAGGGGCTGAGGTAAGGAATGCCGCCCGCGGTCAGCGCGACCATTTCGTTGCGCGGCCGCGTGAGCAGCGGATCCCGCTTATAGGCCCAGCGCTCATCCGTTCCCGGCTCAATCATCATATCCGCCCGCCAGCGGTCAGCGGGGCGATCGAAGCACCAGATCTGCGAAATCCCGGCCTCCGGCTGCCGGTCGGCCGCCAGCCGCTCGAGCACGCCGTCGCTGACGGTATAAAACTCCATATCGCGCAGCTCGCGGCGAAAAAGGGGCAGATCCTCGCGCAGGATCGTGAATTCGATATCCTCATGCTCGCGCGTCTTCTTCCCGTGCCACAGATCGAGCGCCCAGCCGCCCACGACGCACCAGGGCCTCGAGACGCGGCTTAGCCGACGAGAGAGCTCGGCAGGGCTCCAGGAGTCCCAGCTATTCTCGTCTGGCACAATCGGTCGTTGGTTCATGCTATCGCTTCCCTTGTCTGCGGTTGTTATCGGCCGGCTTTGGCGCCTCAGCAACACTACTGCAGCGGTGAAGATAAGCACAGGAAAAGTCGTCCTCGTGCTTATCGCGCCACTTTGCTGCTAGCGAGCCGCCGTCCAGCGATGAGGGGCGTTCAGTCGGCGAGCGCGGCGCGCTGGCGAACGTTCTTGACGGTCAGCCAGATGGCGGAGACGAGGAAGTAGAACGCGCCGAAGGCCGCATAGGGCGCAACCGTAGTCACGTCCAGCGCCATGCCGCTATGCGCCTGCTGAAACATGAAGGCGCCGGCGAGCGCGGACTGGGCGCCGCTGAGGATCATCGGCCATTGGCCACTCGTCGTTTTCCAGCGCCGCACGGCCGTCGCCAGCTGCAGCAGGCCGGAGAAGATCGCCCAGGCGCCGAACACCGCGATCGTCGTAGGCATACCGACGGTAAGCGCTCCGCAGACGGAGAAGGCGATAATGATGCTGACCACAAAGTTGAACTTTTGCGACGGATTCGCGCCCAGGCCGCCGCTTCTGCGGGCGTCCAGATAGTTAGCCAACGCGTCCCAGGCCGGATACAGGATCAGCAGGGTCGCGCCGACGGCGGGATCGTGCTTGCCGACGAAAACGGCAAGGGCGATCCAGGCAATCGAGACCCCGGTTCGCAGAAAGTAGTAGGTCTGGAGCCATTGGTTCAGCGATCGATTAGGGGTTGCAGGGGCGTTTTGCATGTTAGTTCTCCAGGCCGTCAGATAATAAAAACCGCTAGCGACCTATTAGTAGGTAGAATATTGGGTGGCACCACCGCCGCTTACGCGCGGGGACTAACCTGAGTGCAAAGCAGCCCGGGGCGAGCTGCATGAGCGGTTCGTCGCGTGATGTTCCTGCTCAATGAATAAACATTAACCTACTAGTTGGTAGGTAGTCAACGTATTACCTTGCCTGTTCGTGATGCCGGCGCGGCGGACGATGCTTGCTGGGAAGGATAGCCGCGTTTTATCGCGTGCTGATCGTTATTGCGGATTAAGCCGAAGCCCCTCGAAGCCAGAGGGGCGCTTAGCCGATGCTTTACTTGGTGGTATAGCCGCCGTTGACCAGAATCGTCTGTCCGGTCATCCACCAGCCGTCGCTGACTAAAAAGCGAATCCAGGGAACGATATCGCCGATATCCGTCAGGCCGGTTGGGCTAAAGGGGGAGAGGGCGGCGGCGGTTTTATGATAGGCGACGGCCTCGGCGCCTTCGGCGGGGTAGAAGAAGGGCGTATCCATCGGGCCCGGACCGATGGCCGTGACGGAAATGCCGCGTTCCCCCAGCTCCTTAGACGCCGCGCGGGTGAAGTGTTCCACCGGCGCTTTCATACCGGCATAGGCTGAATAGAACGGCGTGTAGGCCCCAAGAAGAGAGGTCACTAACGTACAGATTTTTCCGTTATTTTTAACGTTTTTACCCGCTTCTTTCAGGAAAAAGAAGGCCGTTTTAGCGTTAACGGCGCTCATTTCATCAAACTCCGCCTCGGCGATCTCCGCCATCGGTTTCTTGAGGACTTTACCGACGGTATTGATGGCAATATCGGGCTGCCCTACCGCCGCCGCGGCATCAGCAAAGAGTTTTTCCATTGCCGCCGCCGAGGTCAGATCGGCCTGCAGCGCAACGGCTTCGGCGCCGACGGATTTGATCCAGGCAACGGTCGCTTCGGCCTCTTCACGCGTCGCATTGCTGTTGTAGTGGATAGCGATAGCGCGGGCGCCCTGTTGGGCGAAATCCCGGGCAATGAGCCCGCCGAGATTCTTTGCCCCGCCGGCGATAAGAACGGTTTTACCTTTGATAGCGTGATCTACCATGGTTTAGCTCCTGTTTCGGTTATTGTCCGGGCGAATCCCGTCACTAACAGCTTAATACCTGTCTGTTATGTATAAAGGGGCTGCTTCTGCATACACTATGCAGAATTAACGAATAGTGGGGCGAGAATGGATACGATCGATCTTTTCCGGATATTTATCAGAGTGGCGGAAAACGGCAGCTTTATTCGCACCGCCGAGACGCTGAACCGACCGGCCTCTACGATCTCTGCCGCTATTCGGGAGCTGGAATCGCGCCTGGGAACGCGTCTTTTACACCGCACCACGCGCAGCGGTTCCC
>NZ_JAQGFU010000324.1:0-3021 GCF_030078455.1 Klebsiella sp. Ech2A
AAATGTGTATAAGAGACAGGATATAGGCGTCGCCGGTGAGGATCACCATGCCGGCGATCCCGCGCTGCTTGCCCTCCATCAGCAGGTGGATCAGGTTCTCCTCGCTGCGGGGATGGTTGATCCCGGTGATAAACACCAGCTCTCCGCCCATGATCCACTCGGCGATATTTTCATTTTCCGCGACGTAGTACCAGCGCACCGCCAGCTGGAGCCCCTGCTGCCCCGCGCGCAGCCGCATCGCCGAGAGTCCATCAAGCGCGAGAATTTCGCTGACCGTCAGGCTCATGGCTACTGCTCCGCCGCCGGATCGGCCGCCGGCTGGCGTTTGCTCAGGCGGGTCAGGACGATATAGACCAGAGCGGAGACGGTGATGCCCACCAGCGGCGCAATCCACGGCGACAGGTAAGCCACCAGCGCGCCGACGGCATAAGCGCCGAGCCCCAGCCAGTTAAAGCGCGGCAGACGCGCGGTTTGCAGCAGAGGATAGCGTCCGCCGCGGTAGAACCAGTAGTCTGCGAGGATCACGCCGCCGATGGGCGGGATGATGCTGCCCAGCAGAACCAGGAACGGGATCAGCATTTCGTACATCCCGCCAATGGCCAGTAGAATGCCGACGCCGGCGGCGACAACGGTCAGGGTCCGACGGCGTTCGCTGCGCAGCAGGTGGCAGGCGGCGGCGGAAACGTTATAGATGGTCGGCCCCTGAATCGTCAGCAGATTGAGGCACAGCATCACCACCGCGGCGACGGAGAGCCCCTGCAAAATCAGCACTTCCACGATATCGGCCTGCTGATAAACGATGGCGCACCAGGCCCCGGCGACAATCATCAGCCCGTTGCCGATAAGGAAGCTGCCCATGCTGGCGAGGATGGCGGTGCGGCTGGAGTTAGCCAGCCGCGTCCAGTTCGTCGCCTGGGTTGCGCCGCTGGCGAAGGTGCCAAATACCATGGTGATGGCCGCCGACCAGGTCATGGTTTCGCCCGGTTCGATTTTGGTCATCGCCTGCCAGCCGCCGGCGTGGTGGGCGGCAAGGTACATGGAAACCACCAGCAGGATAAACATCAGCGGAACCGAAACCCGCGAGAGCGCATCCAGCCCCTTATAGCCCACTAGCGCGGTGACGCAGAACAGAATACCGAACAGCACCATCAGCGGAACGGTCAGGGCCTCCGGCAGGGCAAGGATTTTGACCAGCGAAATTGCCACCGTGGCGGTACCCCAGGCGTACCAGCCCAGCTCGGCGAAGCCGAGAATAAAATCGGCGAGCCTGCTGCCGATCTCGCCGAAGCAAAAACGCCCCATCAGTACGGTGTTCAGCCCGCTGCGGGCGGCAATCCAGCCGAGCGACGCCGCGTAGAGGGCCAGCAGAAAGTTGCCGATAACCGCAATCCACAGCAGGTTAACGATGGAAAAGGAGACGCCGAGCTTTCCGCCCGCGAACATGGTGCCGGTAAAAAAGGTAAAGCTGAACAGAACCATGGAGATTGAAAACAGGCCCTTGCGCCCTGAGGCCGGCGCTTCGACGAGCGGGAAATCGTTGCTGTTTGACATAGTGGAACCTCTGAGTGGTCACCCGAATGGCGATGCCTGAGGGGTAGCAAGAGGTGTGCCAAAAAAAGCGGGGCAGCAGGAACATAGCGGGGTGGGCAGTGTGCACATAAAAATCCGCTATACGGCGCCGTTTTGCCAGAAGGGTGTGCAGGGTGCAAAGTTTTGCACCAGAGTGGGGCAGCCGTTCGGCGCTGCGCGTCGCGGGCGGTCGTCAGCGCCGCTGCTGAAATTTACCCCCGCCGCGCGTAGAACGATCCCCCGTCTTTTTAGCGGCCCGCAGCGGGTAATATTGGCATTATGCAAACGCTCAGTTGTATCACTGTTAAAAACGGCGATTACATATGCTTTTCTGATATAACCATTATTAATGTAAGCCTTTCCTGAAATATTGTTCAGCCGGGCAGGCGGTGTTAGTATCGGGTAAATAGCCATTTAGACGGCTAAAGAACCTTGTCTCGGGTTATCCTGCTGGCCGTTTTGCCTTAGCGCAGCGACGCCGCTGCCTGCCGCAGCATCCCCCGAGCGTAAAGGTTCTCCAAATACCATCGCTAAACTAAGGAACTGCTATGTGGCAAGAAAGACTCGCGCAACTGGTCACCACCTGTCATTGGATCGGTGCTAAAGGCTGGGCGCCGGCGACCGGCGGCAATATGTCCGTGCGCCAGGATGAGACCTGGTGCTGGCTCAGCGAGTCGGGACGCGATAAGGGCAGCCTGACCAGCGACGATTTTCTGCAGGTGGATATCGCCAGCAATACCGCGCCTTCCGGGCGCAAGCCCTCGGCGGAAACCGGGCTGCATACCCTGGTCTATCGTCTGTTCCCTGAGGCCAACGTCGTGCTGCACGTCCATACCGTCAACGCGACCGTGCTGTCGCGCATCGAGAAGAGCGGGACGCTGGCGCTGCAGGGCTACGAAATGCAGAAAACGCTGACCGGCCAGCACAGCCATCTCGACACCGTCCCGGTGGCGATTTTTGATAACGACCAGGATATCGACGCCCTGGCGGCGCGCATCGAAGATTATGCGCAGACCCATCCGCTGCGCTACGGCTTCCTGCTGCGCGGCCACGGCCTGACCTGCTGGGGGAAAGATATCAACGAGGCGCGTCGTCAGCTGGAAGGTCTGGAATTCCTGTTCGAGTGCGAGCTGATGCGTCGCCGCTACGAGCGCGACTAAATATTCAACGGGCGATCGGATCAGGCATGGATTTTTATCTGGGTATCGATATCGGCACCTCGCGGGTCAAGGCGGTGCTGTTTGATGAGCATTTTCAGGCGCGGGCCAGCGCGGCGGAGAGTACCGGGCCGCGTCTGTCGGCTAACGGCTACGCCGAGCAGGATATGGCGCAGCTGTGGCAGTCGGTGATCGCTATTTTGCGCCAGATTGCGCAACGCCCGGAGCTGCAGGGCGGGCGCTTAAGGGCCATTGGCCTTGCCGGGCAGGGCGAAGGGGTGTGGCTCAGCGATGC
>NZ_JAQGFU010000325.1:0-3007 GCF_030078455.1 Klebsiella sp. Ech2A
GCGCCAGTCTTGAGCGCGCTCGTCTCGCCGCCCAGCTTGACTGGAACTTTGTCTTTGCCGCCCACCATAACGGTGATAAAGCGCTGCTTCGCGAGGTGCTGACCCGCTGGCGCACGCTGAGCCGCCGGGATGCCATTATCGCCGTGCAGGCGATCGTCGCCGAGGATCGCGCAGCAGCGCGGGATCTCGCGCAGCAGGTTGAGGTCTGGGGCGTCGAGCTGGAAAACGGCCAGCGGGTGACCGTTGGCAGCGAGGCTCAGGGGATCGCCTTTGCCCGCCAGGCGGGCAGCGCCCCGACGCGCATCGCCCGCCGTGAATCCTCCCTGCTGGCCGGTACCGCCGATGAGGTCAAAGCGCAGCTGGACGCCCTGCACGCGGAGTGGGGAATTGACGAATTCATCATCGATACGCCAGTCGCCGAAGGTGAGGCGCGGCTCAACTCGCTGCGCCTGCTGGCTCAGGCCCATCAGGGCGCGGAGGTGCTGCCATGAGCTTTGCTGAACAGCTGATCCGCTGGCGGCGCGAGCTGCACCAGTACCCGGAGCTCTCTCTGCAGGAGGTGGCCACCACCGCGCGCATCCGCGACTGGCTGCAAAGCGGCGGCCTGCGCCTGCTGCCCTACGAGCTGAAAACCGGCCTGGTGGTTGAGGTAGGCAGCGGCGAAAAGCTCATAGCCCTGCGGGCGGATATTGACGCGCTGCCGATCGAAGAAGCGACCGGGCTGGCCTATCGCTCGCAAAACGAAGGCGTGATGCACGCCTGCGGCCACGACATCCATACCAGCGTGATGCTGGGGGCCGCGCTGCTGCTCAAAGAGCGCGAAGCGCAGCTTCCGGGCCGGGTGCGGATCCTGTTCCAGCCGGCGGAAGAGAGCTTTGGCGGCGCCAAAACGCTGATCCGCGCCGGCGCTCTGGAAGGAGTGACGGCCATTTTCGGCATGCACAACGAGCCGGGGCTGCCGGTAGGAGAGTTCGCCACCCGCGGCGGCGCCTTTTATGCCAACGTCGATCGCTTCGTCTTTAAGGTCACCGGCAAAGGCGCTCACGCCGCGCGCCCGCACGAGGGCAAAGACGCCATCCTGCTTGCCAGCCAGCTGGTCACCCTGCTGCAGAGCGTTGCCAGCCGGGAGGTTAATACCCTCGACTCGGTGGTGCTGAGCGTGACGCGGATCCAGGGCGGCAACACCTGGAACGTTCTGCCGGAGAGCGTGGAGCTGGAAGGGACGCTGCGCACCCACAGCAGCGAAGTGCAGCAGCGGGTGAAGGCGCGGGTAAGCGAAATTGCCGCCGGTTTTGCCAGCGCCTTCGGCGCGCAGATCGATGTTTTTTGGTACTCCGGGCCAACGGCGCTGGTGAACGATGAGCGCTGGGCGGCGTTTGCCAGCGAGGTCGCCGACGACGTCGGCTACCGTACCCATCACGCGGACCTGCACATGGGCGGGGAAGATTTTGCCGTCTACCTGCAGCATATTCCCGGCGCCTTTGTCAGCATCGGCAGCGCCAGCGAATTCGGTCTCCACCATCCCGGATTTAATCCGGATGAGAGTTTAATTGCCCCGGCGGCGCGCTATTTTGCGACCCTGGCGGAACGGGCTTTACAGCAAATTTAAATTTTAATTACCGGCAAGGGAAGGGTGAACTATGTCTGAAAAACGACAGCTGCGTCTTGGCACCATATTACACGGCGCCTCGGGAAATATGTCCGCCTGGCGTCACCCGTTAGCGCAGGCGGATGCCAGCATTAATTTTGAGTTTGTTAAGCAAACGGCGTTAAAAGCGGAAGAGGGTAAGCTTGACTTTATATTCGTCGCCGACGGCCTGTATATTAATGAGAAATCCATCCCGCACTTTTTAAACCGCTTTGAGCCGCTGACGGTGCTCTCCACGCTGGCGGCGGTGACCCGCAATCTCGGCCTGGTGGGCACGCTATCCACCTCCTACAGTGAGCCCTTTACCACCGCACGCCAGTTCGCCAGCCTCGACCATCTCAGCCAGGGCCGGGCGGGCTGGAACGTCGTCACCTCCCCGCTGGAGGGCTCGGCAAAAAACTTCTCCCGCGCTCAGCATCCCGACCATGCGCTGCGCTATCGCATCGCGGATGAATATCTAAAGGTGGTTAAAGGGCTGTGGGATTCATGGGAAGAGGACGCCTTCGTGCGCAATAAGGCCAGCGGCCAGTTCTTTGATAAAAATAAGCTGCATGCCCTCGATCATCATGGCGACTTTTTTAAGGTTGCCGGTCCGCTGAATATTGCCCGCACGCCGCAGGGGCGCCCCATTATATTTCAGGCAGGCGCTTCTGATGATGGTAAAAAGCTGGCGGCAAGCTATGCTGACGCCATTTTTACCCATCAGGACTCTCTTGAGGAGGCGCAGGCGTTTTATCGCGATGTTAAAGGCCAGCTCGCGGCGTACGGTCGCCAGGAAGACGAACTGCATATTTTCCAGGGCGTCAGCGTCATCGTGGGCGACAGCGCCGAAGACGTGGAGCAGCAGTATCAGACCACCGCCGCGCTGGTATCGGTTGAGGATGCCCTGAACTACCTCGGACGCTATTTCGAACATCACGACTTTGCGCAGTACCCGCTTGATGCGCCGTTCCCGGACATCGGCGATCTCGGACAAAACAGCTTCCGCAGCACCACGGATGAGATCAAGCGCAGCGCCCGCGAGCGCGGCCTGACCCTGCGCCAGGTGGCGCTGGAAGCCGCCAGCCCGCGTCCGCGCTTTTCCGGAACGCCGCAGCAGGTCGCCGACGGTTTGCAGCAGTGGTTTGAACAGCGGGCCGCCGACGGTTTTATTATCCAGGGCGGCACGCCGGACGCCTTCCCGCGCTTTGTTGACCAGGTGGTGCCCATTCTGCAGCAGCGGGAGCTGTTCCGCGCGGAGTATCCCGGCACCACCCTGCGTGCAAGCTTAGGGCTGGCCGAGCCGGTCAATCAATTCCAACAACAATAATAAGAGAACACCCGCTATGCACAAAAAGTCACTTATTCTCGCGCTCGCCC
>NZ_JAQGFU010000326.1:0-2985 GCF_030078455.1 Klebsiella sp. Ech2A
AAATGGAACGCAGCGGCGCGCGCACCGGCCTGGTGACCATGTGCATCGGCGGCGGACAAGGCATTTCGATGCTGTTTGAGCGCGAAGGGGCGTAGAAAAACGGCCCGAAGTGGGGCTTCGGGCCGGGCGTCGTTCGGGTCAGCGCCCGGCGACAACCTGAGAGCTGACATGCGGGATCGGCACGATCCCGGCAAGGCTTCTGACCACGATTACGGGGAAATAATAACCATGTCCGCAATAAATGAAAAGGCGATGAACGATACGCCACTCCGGCAAACGCATAAAAAGATCTATCGTCACTTGATGCCGCTGCTGATCGTGGCGTACATCATCAGCTTTATCGACCGCACCAATATCGGCATGGCGAAAGCCAGCATGTCGGTGGATATTGGCCTCTCCGCGACCGCCTTCGGGCTGGGCGCGGGGCTGTTTTTCCTCTCCTACTCGATACTGGAGATCCCCAGCAACCTGTTTCTGACGAAGATCGGCGCCCGGCGCTGGATCGCCCGCATCATGATCACCTGGGGGATCATCTCCTGCGCGATGGCCTTCGTGACTGGGCCAACGTCGTTTTACATTATGCGCCTGCTGCTGGGGGCTGCGGAAGCGGGGCTGTATCCCGGCATCATCTACTATCTGACGCTGTGGTTTGGTCGGGAGGAACGCACCAAAGCCACCGGTCTGTTTCTGCTGGGGGTCTGCTTAGCCAACATCATCGGCGCGCCGCTAGGCGGGCTGTTGCTGAATCTCGACGGCGCCGCGGGCTGGCACGGCTGGCAGTGGATGTTCTTTATTGAGGGCCTCCCGGCGATCCTCCTCTCCGTCATCGTGTGGCGCAAGCTGCCGGATAAGCCCGCGGATGCGCCGTGGCTGAATGCCGAAGATATCCGGGCGATCGACGCCGATCTCGCCCGCGAAGCGCAGGAGACCAGCCATGTTCCCGCCCGTTTTTCCCTCAAAACCGCCCTCTCCACCCGCGTGTTCCTGCTGCTGGTGCTGATCTACTTTACCCATCAGTTCTCGGTATACGGGCTGAGCTACTTCCTGCCGGGGATCATCGGCAGTTGGGGGCAGCTGACGCCGCTGCACATCGGTTTTCTGACCGCCATTCCGTGGGTGGCCGCTGCCTGCGGCGGGGTGCTGCTGCCGCGCTTCGCCCGCACGGAACAACGCTCGCGCCGCATGCTCATGACGGGCTATCTGGTGATGGCGGTCGGTATGGCGATCGGTGCCGCCGGCGGCCAGGGCGTCGCACTATTCGGCTTCTCGCTGGCCGCCTTCATGTTCTTCGCCATGCAATCCATCATCTTCAACTGGCTACCGTCGATCATGAGCGGCCATATGCTGGCGGGCAGCTTCGGCCTGCTCAACTGTCTTGGCCTGTGCGGCGGTTTTCTGGGGCCTTTTATCCTCGGCGCCTTTGAGGATCGTACCGGTTCCGCCACCTCCGGACTGTGGTTCGCCGTGGCGCTCTTGATCGTCGGCGCGCTGGTGGCGCTCTTTATTCAACGCCAACCCTCACATACCACCGCTGCGGCCAGTCCCGCAGGCGGGGAAAAAATTTAACCAGGAGACAATCATGCGCATTGAAGTGTTGCTGGATTTAAAAACCCGACTCGGCGAAAGCCCGGTCTGGGACGTAGAACAACAGCGGCTCTGGTGGGTGGACAGTCAGGACGGGCGGCTGTTCGCCTGCAACGCCCAGGGCGGCGCGATTCAGAGCAGGGACGTGCGGCAGAAAATCGGCTCCTTCGCCCTGCGCCAGAATGGCGCAGGCGCGGTGGTGGCGCTGCAGCACGGCGTGCATCTCCTCGATTTCGCCAGCGGCGAACTTGAGCTGCTGCATCACCCGGAAGCGGACCGACCTTTCAACCGCCTGAACGACGGCAAGGTGGACCGCCAGGGGCGCTTTCTCTTCGGTTCGATGGATATGCGCGAAGAGGAGCCGAGCGGCGCGCTGTATCGCCTGGATGCGGATCTGTCGCTGCACGTGCTTAAGGAAAACATTATCGTCTCCAACGCCCCCTGCTGGAGTCCGTCGGGCGATACCTTCTACTTCGCCGACACCTGGACCGGCGAGATCCGCGCCTGGGACTACGACGCCGCCAGCGGCAATCTCTCCCGCGAGCGGGTGTTCTGCGAGGTGGATCGCAGCGAAGGCGGCGCGGCGGACGGCGCCACCGTGGACAGCGAAGGCTGCCTGTGGAATGCGCTGGTCTACGCGGGCAAGCTGGTACGCTATACGCCGGAGGGCAAGGTGGACCGCATTATCGAGATGCCGGTGAAGAAAGTCACCAGCGTAATGTTCGGCGGTGAAAACCTCGATGTGCTGTACGTAACCTCGATGGCGCAGCCGCCGCTGCCGCGTTTCCCGGAAGATAATCAGCTGCGCGGCAGTCTGTTCGCCATTTACGGACTGGGCATCAAGGGCGTACCGGAGCGGCGCTTCATCGGTTAAATCACTATCCGGTTCGCCGTCAAAATAATAATACCCGGTGAACTTACTCTGACCCTGACAACAAGCGGCGCCCATCACGCTGTCGCGGTGCCGTGGAGCAAACACTATGACAACGATTAATCAAACGCCTGCCAGCGAAAAAGGCGTGAAAAAAAAGCTAATACATCGTTTCTCCTGGGTTTCACTGCTGGTGTGCTGGCTGATCTGGGTGCTTAACGCCTACGATCGCGAAATGATCCTGCGCCTCGGGCCGGTCATCTCAAAGGAGTTTTCCCTCTCCCCGGAACAGTGGGGTAACCTGGTGGCGCTGATCATGGTCGCCCTGGCGATCCTCGACATCCCCGGTTCGATCTGGAGCGATCGCTATGGCTCCGGCTGGAAACGCGCGCGTTTTCAGGTGCCGCTGGTGCTGGGCTACACCGCCCTGTCGTTCATTTCCGGGATTAAAGCCATCAGCCACGGGCTGACCGCGTTTGTGCTGCTGCGGGTCGGGGGGAACCTCGGGGCGGGCTGGGGGGAACCGGGCG
>NZ_JAQGFU010000327.1:0-2906 GCF_030078455.1 Klebsiella sp. Ech2A
ATGGTGCGCTCAGCCCGCAGCATTGACGATTACGACCGCAGCTTCGACCCCATTCGCGAAACGCGGATGCAGCGCAGCGGCCACCAGCCGGGCGATCCTCGCAGGGCGGCACGGGCAATGCTGGATCTAATTAACCATCCGACCCCACCGACGTCGCTGTTGCTGGGGAGTGACGCGGTAACGTTTGTTAAAGAGAAGCTTCAGCAGATGAGCGCCGATATCGAAGCCTGGGAGGAGGTCAGCCGCTCCACGGATGGCTAATAGACGCCGGGACGCCGTCCAGGGAAGGACGAGAACCCGGCCGCCATTTAACGCTCCCCGCCTCCTGCCCCCTGCGCAACCCCCTCTGCCGCGCGGCCCGACGCTTCGGCTAAACCCACACAACAAACGATAACGCGAATGATCTTGATAATCATTATCATTGTTACATATAATTCTGCAAAAATACTCAGCATAAAAATAAATGCTAACAATAAAACAGAAAACGGATATTTATGTTTAATATGGAATGCTTGTTAAAATCTCTGGTTGTTAGCGGCGCGTTGGCCCTGACGGCATGCCACGGGGCGTCCTCGACGACGTCAGCCCCGGCTACCACCCCGGTTCAGGACTGCACCTGTATTGTGGATACGGCCTCCGGCAGCACCCTGACGCCGGCACAGCTTATCGCCAGGATCCGCAGCGCCCCGATAGTCATCGTCGGCGAAGAGCACACCAACGTCCGCCATCATCAGATTGAGCAGTGGCTGCTAAAAAATCTGGCGCAATCCCGCCCTCAGGGCAGCGTGCTGCTGGAGATGATCGATATCAGCCAGCAGGAGGCGGTCAACCGGGTCAAGCAGGCCAGCGCGGCCGGAGCACCGGTCAGCGCCACCCGCGCGGCGGAAACGATGCGTTGGAACAGCGGCTGGCCGTGGGATCTCTATCGTGACCTGGTAATGACGGCTCTCGAGGGCCCCTGGCCGCTGATGGCCGCCAACATCAGCCGCCAGCAGGTCAACGAGCTCTATCAGCACCCCGCTTTCCCGAGCGGAGAGCGCTCTTCTCGCCCGCAGGTGCATGAAGCCCTGTCGGCGATCATCTTCCTGATGCACGACGGTCAAATCAGCGGCGAGCAGGTCACCGCGATGATGGCTATTCAGCAGAATCGCGATCGCTTTATGGCCAAACAGCTCATCCAGGCGCCGCGCCCGGCGCTGCTGGTTGCCGGCGGCTACCACGCCGCCAAAGATGTCGGCGTCCCCCTGCATCTGGCCGATTTAGGCGCGGAGAAGCCGCTGGTGGTGATGCTCACCACCAGCGGCACCACCCTGACGGCCAAACAGGCTGACTATATCTGGCCCGTGCCGGCGGCAAAATGAAGAGCCCGATGAATACGCGCGCGCCGTGGATAAAGGGCTCCGCCGGCAGCGTGCTGCTCCACGCGGCGCTGGTGCTGCCGTTTATACTTCAGTTTTCCCTCAGGCAGCCCGAGTCGACGCCTGCCGCAGTGATGATTGAATACGCGCCCGAACTGGAGGTTTCCTTCATTCGCCCCGAGCTGCCGCCGGGCATCAGCCAGCAGCGCAAGGTAGAAGCCATGACCGAACGCGAGTCGCTCCATAATAAAGAGCTGCCGAAGCTGCGCGAGCACGAGGACGCTGAGCTTAAGCTGGCGGCAGCAACGCCGGAAAAA
This sequence comes from Klebsiella sp. Ech2A, assembly GCF_030078455.1. Classification (NCBI taxonomy): domain Bacteria; kingdom Pseudomonadati; phylum Pseudomonadota; class Gammaproteobacteria; order Enterobacterales; family Enterobacteriaceae; genus Klebsiella; species Klebsiella sp. Ech2A. Next base: position 1,676 of record NZ_JAQGFU010000327.1, read on the forward strand.
GAGCGCAAAAAGAAAACGGAAAGAAAGAAGAAATCGTCTCAGGAGCGTAAAGAAGAGCAGGGAAACTCGACCACCACCAGCCTGGCCGCCCCGCCGGTACAGTCCGCGCGGACTCAGCGCAGTGCGGCGCCGCTGGACACCGACGCCGCCAGCACCAGCCAGAGTAAAATCAGCTGGGAATCGCTGGTGAAGGGCAAAATCAACAAAATGCGCAACTACCCGGACGATGCCAGGCGGCGTAAACGTACCGGGACGGCCGTCATTGCCTTCAGCGTCGATGAGCGCGGCGAAATACTTAGTACAAAACTGGTCACCTCATCCGGCACCCTGTCGCTGGATCGGGCGGCGCTCATTGCGCTTGAAAGCGCCCGACCGCTGCCGCCGCCGCCAAAAGAGATGCTCAAAAACGGCGTCCAGAAGGTCACGCTTCCGGTGGAGTTCGGGCTGTTAAAAATATAACAATGAGCGTCACCTGTATTAACCGCTGGTTGGTTAACAAACTTAAATAGCGTCATTTAATTGATTCATTTCTGAATAGCCGGCCGCTGCGGGGAGAATATCCTCTGGCGGTGGCGGAGCTTTTATTTTTATTTATGAGCAATTTATCGTAGCGCAGCCCTTCGGCTGCGCGGGGTAATTTTGTTCATTTGGTGCATTGATAAAATACAAAAACAGGAATTGATTATGGAAAAATCGCAAATAGCCAAAGGGATTATGGCCGGACTTATTATTGTCCACGGCCACACCTTTGCGGCAGAAAACGAGGGGGAATCGGTCTTTTCTCCGCTCACTATTACCGATAACCCGCTGGCTGAAAAAAATCAGGTCGGCTCCTCTGAGGAGAGCTATACCCGCCCCGGAGCCTACAGTTCGCGTACGCTAAATAAAAACTTGCAGAGCCTGGATGCGTCGCTGCGCAGTATGGCGGGGACCTATACGCAAATCGATCCGCTGCAGGGTTCGATCAGCGTCAATATTCGCGGCATGAACGGGCTGGGCCGGGTGAATACGATGGTCGATGGCGTCACCCAGACCTACTTCGGCATGGCGCCCGCCAACTATCACGGCGGCGCCAACACCGCCGCCGGCGTCCCGCTCGACCCGAACTTTCTTGCCGAAGTTGACGTGACGCGCGGCAGCAGCGCCGGCTCTCAGGGCGTTAACGCCCTCGCCGGCAGCGCCAATATGCGTACCATCGGCATCGATGACGTTCTGCGGGAGGGACGCCAGG
>NZ_JAQGFU010000328.1:0-2905 GCF_030078455.1 Klebsiella sp. Ech2A
GCTTGCCGGGGGGGCTGGCGATGCCAAGATCGCCGTGCGCGAGCCGGGTCAGATAGTGCCAGAACTGGACCGGCAGCGGCCGGTCAAGGCCGAGCTGATGGCGTACCTGATCGTAGGTGGACTGGCTGGCGTGGTCGCCGACGATTTGCAAAACCCGGTCAACCGGCGACAGCGCCGAGAGCGCGAAGGTCACCAGCAGCAGGCCGAGCAGGGTCAGCGCCAGGGTCAGCAGTCCCTGAAATAGCGCGAGCAGAGGGCGCTTTGCGCGCCGCTCCGCTCCGGTGGGTGAAACAGCAGACATGGTTATTCCGTAGGTAAAGGGTGCCGTGTGAACGTTGCGGAGAACATCCCCGGAGCGCGGCGTAAATCCGCGTCCGGGTGGCTAAAGCGTCGCTATTTGCTGACCCGATCGTACCAGACCATATCAGCGTTCAGCCCCTGCTGGTAGCCCTTGACGTTGTCGCGAACCACGATCTGCGTTTTCCCCTGATCGACAAACACGTACGGCGAGCTGCGCTGCAGCTCTTCCTGCATCTGTTTATAGAGTCCGAGGCGTTTGGCGGCATCCGGCTCGGCCACCGCCGCGAGGGTGGCTTTATTCAGCTCCGGGATTTGCCAGCCGTTAAGACCCGCCACGGTGCTCGACTTCCCGTCGTTGTAAGCAAAGGCGCTGGCGTTGGAGTGGGCGTCGAAGTAGTCGGGGATCCACAGGCGAATCGCCGCCTGATGCTGCTTCGCCCGCACGCGGGCGTACACCTGGCTGCCGGCCGCCGGCAGCAGATCGATCTTCACCCCGCCCTGGGCGAAGCTGGCCTGCATGGACTGGGCGATGGTGATAAACGGCGGCTTGTTTTCGACATCAAGGGTGAAGTGGGCGTCTTTAATTCCGGCTTTGGCGAGGATCGCTTTGGCCTTCGCCGGGTCGAATTTAAACGGATTGTTGTCCAGCGCCCCCGGCAGACCCACCGGCAGGAAGCTCTGGTGGACAAAATACTGGCCCTTGAGCAGGTCCTTCGTGATGCCGTCGTAATCCACCAGCCAGCGCGCGGCTTCCCACAGCGCCGGGTTTTTCAGCAGCGGGTTGGCGGCGTTGCCGGCGTTAAATACCAGATAGTTCTGTTCCGCCGACGGAATGCTCAGCACCTTCACGCCGGGCTTGTCCTGCAGAGCGGCAATCTGATCGGCGCCGAGGTCGCGCGCCACGTCGGCGTCACCCTGCTGGATCAGCAGGCGGCGGGAGGCCGGATCGGGCACGTTCTTGATGATGATGCTTTTCAGCTTCGGCGCGCCGGTGGGCGAGCTGTCGTTGGCCTCCAGCACGATGGCCTGATGCGGCTGGTAAACGCGCATTTTGAAGGCTCCGCTGCCCGCCGAGTGCATCTTCAGCCAGCCGTTGCCGAAATCGTTATCTTTGGCATTCGGCGCCACCAGCTTTTCATCGACGATAGAGGCGATAGGCGTGGAGAGAATATTCAGCGCCACCGCCGGGCTCACCTCGGCGGTCCAGTGCAGCACCAGCGTGTGGTCATCCACCTTCTTCAGCTGGCCGGCAATATTGTCCGGCTGCCAGCCGAGGACGTTGAGGATAAAGGCCGGCGATTTATTCAGGGTCACCGCGCGGGTGTAGGAGAAGATAATATCTTCCGGGCGTACCGGGTTGCCGGAGGCGAACTTCGCCTCGGGCTTGACCTTCACGGTCAGCGTTTTCGCCGCCGGGTCCGCCTGCCAGCTTTCGGCCAGAACGGGGGTGATTTTTTCAGGGTTGTCGCGGTCCGGCTGCACCAGGCGCTGGTAGAGGCTCGGTACCGTTTGAATGCTGGAGAGTTCGTTGGCTTCCGCCGGGTCGAGGCTGACGATGTCGTCGAGGCCCTGGGCAACCACCAGGGTGGTTGGCGGCGTGGCGGCATGAACGGCGGCGGATAGCGCGGTCAGCACCAGTAATGACAGCAGTTTTTTAGTCATGAGCAATCCCTGAAAAATGATGTTTTGATTATTGATGTGCCGCTAAATTAGGCCCCTTCACCAAAGGCGTAAAGTCAAAATGCGGATAAGCTTATGCTTAAAAAGCATAATCAATATCATCGGGCGATGAGTGAAAAGTTACGCCGCCGGCTTTCTGCGCGCCGCGCTTCTTGATATAACAATTTGATCACAATTTAACGGAACGTGAAAATGCCGGAAATCAATCAGTATGGCCAGCAGGTGAACGATGTGGTCGTTGGCTGGCAGGGCGCCAGCGTGCTAAAGCGCAGCGCGTTAACGGGACGCTATTGCCGGCTTGAGCCGCTGGATACCCGGCGACACGCCGCCGATCTGTTTGCCGCCTACGCCCTGGGCGACGGCAGCGACTGGACCTGGCTTGCCAGCACGCGCCCCGAAACCGTGGAGGCTACCGCGCACTGGGTGGCAGGCAAAGTCGGCGACGACGCGCTGGTCCCCTTTGCGGTTATCGATCTCGGCTCCGGCCAGGCGGTGGGGCTGGTGAGCTTTATGGCCATTGAGCAGGCGATGGGCTCGGTGGAGATCGGCCACGTCACCTGGTCGCGGAAGATGAAAAATACCCCGCTGGGCACCGAGGCGGTTTGGCTGCTGCTGAAGTACGCGTTCGCCGCCGGCTATCGGCGCCTGGAGTGGAAGTGCGACTCGATGAATATCGCCTCCCGCCGGGCCGCCGAGCGGCTGGGCTTTACCTGGGAGGGGCGCCTGCGCCAGAAGATGGTGCGCAAGGCGCGCAGCCGCGACAGCGATATGCTGTCGATTATCGACGGCGAATGGCCGCAGCGCGACGCCGAACTGCGGGCGTGGCTGGCGGCGGACAACTTCGATGCCGAGGGGCGGCAGATAAAGCGGCTGGATGAGTTCCGGGAAGCAATCTCCCCCGCCTGAATAACCGGAGGGGGAGGCG
>NZ_JAQGFU010000329.1:0-2886 GCF_030078455.1 Klebsiella sp. Ech2A
GGCCGTGGTCGGGGAGTCCGGCAGCAGCGAAATTAAAGAACGCATCGCCAGGGTTTTACCGCTGCCGGACTCCCCGACCACGGCCAGCACTTCGCCGGGAGCGAGCGCAAATGAGATGCCTTTTACGACCTCTCGCCCCGCGACGCTAACCCGCAGGTTGCTAACCCGCAATAAGGCGGTTGTATTGTTCATCACTGCATCCTCGGATCGAGATAATCACGTAACGCGTCACCCAGCATGTTCACTCCCAGCAGAGCCAGCGATATACAGAGGCCCGGCAGGAGCGCCAGCCACGGCGCCTGGGCGAGATAGCTGCGGCTGGCGGCCAGCATATTGCCCCACGTCGGTTCCGGAGGCGGCACGCCGAGACCGAGAAATGAGAGCGCGCTTTCTGAAATCAGCACCCAGCCCAGCATCGAGGTTGCCAGCACCGTCAAGGGCGCCAGGCAGTTGGGCAGAATATGACGGCGCAGGATCGCCCATTCGTTATGCCCCATGACCCTGGCCGCAGAAACAAACTCCGCCTCGCTCAATCCCAGCACGGTCCCGCGAACGATGCGTACCACCGAGGGGGTGTAGGCGAGGCCCAGCGACAGAATAATGCCGTAGCGGTTGTTGCCGAGAATGCTCAACAGCGCCAGCGCCAGTAGGATGCCGGGAAAGGCCAGCAGCGCGTCGGTCACCATCATAATCAGCCGGTCCACCACGCCGCGCAGGTAGCCGCTGATAAGCCCCAGCGTAATACCGACCAACAGCGCAAAGCCGACCGTTACCAGGGAGATAGTCATGCTGGCATTCGCCCCGGCCAGCAGGCGGCTCAGCACGTCGCGGCCGTATTCGTCGGTGCCCAGCAGGTGACCCGCGCCCGGGGCCTGCAGCCGCGCCAGAATATTGATCCGCGACGGATCCAGCGGGGTCCAGAAGAAGCCGATGATGCCGGCCAGCGCGATGGTGCCAATCAGCGCGATTCCCAGCAGGGCGTTTGGCGCGAGGACGATATTCTTTCTCTTCACGCAGAAACCCTCGGATTGAACAGTGGATAGAGCGCATCAATCAGCAGATTGGTGAGCACATAGAGCGTGGCGATAAACAGCATACATCCCTGAATAACCGGATAGTCGCGGGCGTAAATGGCGTCCACCAGCAGGCGGCCAAGCCCCGGCAGGCTGAAGACCGTTTCCGTCACCGCCACTCCGCTGAGCAGGTTGCCGAGCGTCAGGCCAATCAGGGTCCACGTCGGCCCGAAGGCATTCGGGAAAACGTGGCGCGTTAACACCGCGCGCTCGCGCAGCCCCTTCGCCCGGGCGTGGGAAACGTAATCAAGCCGCAGCACCTCCAGCGTACTGGCCCGCATCATGCGGACCAGCGCGCCGATCTCCACCAGCACCAGCGTCATCACCGGCATCAGCAGATACAGCAGGCCCGCCTTCAGGTCATCGCTCAATGAGACGTAGCCGACAACCGGCAGCCAGCCCAGCTTCAGGCCAAGCAGCAGCAGAATAAGCAGCCCCATCCAGAAGCTCGGGATCGACAGCAGAAACGTGGAGAACATTACCAGCCCGGTATCCAGGGAGGAGTTTTGTTTCCACGCCGCCAGCATTCCCGCAGGGACCGCGAGCAGCGAGGCGATAACAATGGCCACCAGCACCACGCTTAGCGTCACGCCGAAGCGCTGCAGAATCAAAGGCAGCACCGCCTGACCGCTCTGAATTGAGTGGCCAAAGTCGCCGTGCAGCACGTTAGCGGACCAGATAAAGAACTGCTGCACGATCCCCTGATCCAGCCCCATGCTATGGCGCAGGTCGGCGAGGCTGGACTCCGTCGCCATATCCCCCAGCATCAGCAGGGCCGGATCGCCCGGCACCATGCGCGTCAGCAGAAAGACCAGCACGGTCACCAGCAGCAGCGTCGGAATAGCGGTCAAAATACGGGTAAGCAGAAACTGCAACATGCGCGTCTCCTTATCTCATCAGGCTTTGCTGACGTTCCACAACCGCGCAGCGGCGGCGAGCCAGGATTTATAGCCGCTGATAGCCTTACGGTGCGCGACAATATCCAGTCCGGGATAAAAGATGATCAGCGGAACATCAGCAATCATCTGCTGGTGCAGCTTATCGGTGATGGCCTGGATCCGCGCCGGATCGTCGACGGTGGCCAGCTCATCGGTCATGGCGATAGCCTGCGGATCGCCCCATACCTTGCGTTTCTGCTTCGTTTTATCGCCCACCAGCTGCTCAAACGCCAGCGCCGGGTTAAAGCGCGCGGAGTAGGTGAAGGTCATCATCTGATAGCGCCCTGACTGATAGCGCTCAAGCTGGGTCGCCCACTCCATGGTGGTGACCCGAGCGTTAATGCCCGCCGCCTGCAGCATCGCCTGGATAATAATGGCCATGTCAAAGCTCGGCACGGTCGCGCGTTTATTGGCGATAATCTCCAGCGGCTCGCCTTTATAGCCCGCCTCTTTCAGCAGCCGGGCCGTGCGGGCCGGATCGTACTTATAGCCCTGCTTTTGAATAGTGCTGTAAAACGCCGAGGCCACGGAAATGTTGGAGTTCGACGCCTGCGCCAGATTCTGGCTGGTTCCCAGCGCGATCTGTTCGCTATCCAGCGCAGAGGCTATCGCCTGGCGCAGCTTGACGTTTTTCAGCAGCGGATCGTCGGTCTGAATCAGCATCACGTGACGCTGGGCGTTCGGCGCCACTTCCAGAGCGATATTGGGATCTTTTTTCAGGTCGATGCCGTCAATCGGGCTCACCTGCGCCAGATCCACCGCTCCCGACTGCAGGCCCGCCTTCACCGTTGCCGCATCGGGGATCGCCATAAAGCGCACTTCGTCCACCAGCGCCTTTTTGCCGCCGACAAAGCCATCCTCTTTCCCCCCCCTGG
>NZ_JAQGFU010000032.1:0-35768 GCF_030078455.1 Klebsiella sp. Ech2A
TAACTTCATCAGCGCCATGGCCTGCGGCGCGCTGGGCTTTAACGATGCCGGACTGGTGTTCCTTGGTGCCGGAATTTTCTCCTGGCTGAGCCTGGAGCCGGTTATTCTGCAGCGGCTGCGCAGCGACGGCGAGCTGCCTGCCGCGCTGCGCACCTCGCTGGGCATCCAGCTGGCACCCGCGCTGGTGGCCTGCAGCGCCTGGCTGAGCGTCAACGGCGGGGAGGCGGACACCTTCGCTAAGCTGCTTTTCGGCTACGGCCTGCTGCAGCTGATGTTTATGCTGCGGCTGATGCCGTGGTATCTGCAGCAGCCGTTCAACGCCTCTTTCTGGAGCTTCTCGTTCGGCATCTCGGCGCTGGCAACGACCGGGCTGCATCTTGGGCATAGCCAGCCAAACGGTTTTTTCCATTTTTTGGCTATCCCGCTGTTCGTCTTTACCAATCTGATTATCGGGCTGCTGATGATTCGCACTTTCCTGCTGCTGGTGCGCGGTAAGCTGCTGATCCGCGTCGAGCGCGCCACTCTGTTAAAAAATAAGGATGAAGCATGACTATCCGTGACGAAAACTACTTTACTGAAAAATATGGCATGACCCGCACCCACTCTGAGGTGGTCCACGCCGCGACGCTGATGCAGCCGGGCAAAACCCTCGATCTCGGCTGCGGAAACGGGCGCAACAGCCTCTATCTGGCGGCCAACGGCTATGACGTTACCGCCTGGGATAAAAACCCGGCGAGCATCGATAATCTGGAGTCGATCCGGGCGCAGGAGGGGATTGCTAACCTGCAGTCGGCAATCAAGGACCTCAATACCCTGAGCTTTGACGGAGAGTACGATTTTATTCTTTCCACCGTGGTGATGATGTTCCTCGAAGCGAAAACCATCCCCGGCCTTATCGCCAACATGCAGCGCTGCACCCGGCCGGGCGGCTATAACCTGATCGTGGCGGCGATGGATACCGAAGATTATCCGTGCACCGTTGGCTTCCCGTTTGCCTTTAAGCCGGAAGAGCTGCGCAGCTACTACGCCGGCTGGACGTTCCTCAAGTACAACGAAGAGGTCGGTGAGCTGCACCGCACCGACGCCAACGGTAATCGTATCAAGCTGCGCTTCGCCACCATGCTGGCGCGTAAAGCGGACTAGCGCGCCGCCAGCAGGCAGAGCGCGAACGCGGTGTGGTAAGAGGCCTCAAAGGCGCGCAGCGGCAGAAACTCGAACTTTGAGTGGAAGTTATGCGCGCCGGTAAAGAAGTTCGGCGTCAGCAGGCCTTTTGCCGACAGCGCCGCGCCGTCGGTGCCGCCGCGCATTGGCGTCGGTTTTGGCTCGATCCCAAGGCTCTCCATCGCGGTAAACAGCAGGTCGATAGCCCGGCGGTCCTCGCCCAGCGCGTTGCTGATATTGCTGTAGGTATCGCTCACCTGATAGTCAACTTTTGCCGTTGGGTAGCGCGCGGCTATTTTGGCCGCCACCTCGCCAATCTGCTGCTTACGGCGGTTAAAGCCGTCGAGGTCGAAATCGCGAATGCTGGCCTGCAGCAGGGTGCTGCTCTGGTCCCCCTGAATGCCGTTAAACCACACGTAGCCTTCGCGTCCGGCGGTGTGTTCGGGGGTCTGCTGGCGATCGAAATGGCTGATGTACTCGGTGGCCATCAGCAGGGGGTTGACCAGCACGCCCTTCGCCGACATCGGATGCGCGGTGACGCCGGTAAAGCGGATTTCCGCCGCCGCGGCGTTGAAGTTCTCATAGACAATCTCCCCCAGTTCGCAGCAGTCGATGGTCCACGCGAAATCGACGGCGAAACGGCTCAGGTCAAGCGCCTTCGCGCCGCGCAGGCCGACTTCCTCATCCGGGACAAAGGCCACCACGATATCGCCGTGGCGATGCTCGGGGGTCAGGCTTTCCAGCACCGTCATCACCACCGTCACCGCCGACTTATTATCTGCCCCCAGCACGCTGGTACCGTCGCTGAAAATAATCTCCTCTCCGGGATAGGCAAGGATCTCCGGGTGTTCGGCAACCCGCAGCCAGATCTCTTTTTGCGCATTCAGGCACAGGTCTTCACCGTTAAAGCGCAGGATCTGCGGGTGGATGTCCGGCGATAGCCCGACGTCGACGGTATCGATATGGGTGATAAAGCCGATCCGCGGCGCTCCGGGCACGTTGCCTCTTTTCACCGCGGTGACGGTCGCGTGCTCATCGATTTCGATATCGTCCAGCCCCAGCTGACGCAGCTCCTGCGCCAGCTCGCGGGCCATCTCGTGCTGACCTGGGGTGGTGGGCAGCGTGGTGGCGCGAGGGTCGCTTTGGCTGCTAATCGCGAGATAGCGGAAGAAGCGCTGGGTGAGCCGTTCGGCGAGTGGAGATGACATAGAGGTTCCTTATTTATTATTTTTTCAGGTGTTTGCAATCAGGCTTTAGTGTTATGTATGGATAGGAAAACAACAAGCTATTCATTAGCTGACAAATTAAAAAGGAAACCCGATGCAACGCAAACTCACAACGCTTGCCCTGGCATTCGCCGCTCTGACGGTCAGTTCCACCGTCGCGGGCAAAACTCTGGTTTACTGCTCCGAAGGATCGCCGGAGAACTTCAACCCTCAACTCTACACCTCCGGCACCAGCGTCGACGCCAGCGCGGTCCCGGTCTATAACCGGCTGGTGGACTTTAAGGTCGGCACCACCGAGCTGCAGCCGAGCCTCGCCGAAAGCTGGGAGGTCAGCGAGGATGGTAAAACCTACACCTTCCATTTGCGCAAGGGCGTGAAGTTTCAAAGCAACAAGTACTTTACCCCCACGCGGGATTTTAACGCCGATGACGTTATCTTCTCCTTTATGCGGCAAAAGGATCCGCGGCATCCTTACCACAACGTCTCCAACGGCAACTATTCCAATTTCGAAAGCCTCGAATTTGGTCAGCTGATTACGGCGATTGATAAGCCTGATGAATATACGGTGCGCTTTACCTTAGCCCATCCGGAAGCGCCGTTTGTGGCCGATCTCGGCTGGTATTTCGCCTCGATTCTGTCGGCGGAGTATGCGGATGCGATGCTCAAAGCGGGAACCCCTGAGCGCGTCGACAACGATCCGATCGGCACCGGGCCGTTTAAGCTCGCCCAGTACCAAAAAGATTCACGCATTCTTTATACCGCCTTCCCGGAATATTGGCAGGGCAAGGCGAAGCTCGACCGCCTGATATTTAGCATTACCCCGGATGCGTCGGTGCGTTATGCCAAACTGGAAAAGAACGAGTGCCAGGTGATGCCGTTCCCTAACCCGGCGGATTTACCGAGAATGAAGGAAAACAACAATATTAATTTGCTCAGTAAGGCGGGTCTGAATACCGGATTCCTGGCGTTCAATACCCAAAAGCCGCCGCTGAATAATGTCAAAGTGCGGCAGGCGCTGGCGCTGGCAATTAATAAACCGGCAATTATTGAAGCGGTATTCCACGGCACCGGGACGGCGGCGAAAAATCTGCTGCCGCCGGGCGTATGGAGCGCGGACGCCGAGCTGAAGGATTATGACTATGACCCGCAGAAGGCGAAGGCGCTGCTGCAGGAAGCGGGGATGACCAACGGCCTGACCATCGACCTGTGGGCGATGCCGGTCCAGCGCCCGTATAACCCCAACGCTAAGCGCATGGCGGAGATGATTCAGGCGGACTGGGCGAAAATTGGCGTACAGACCAAAATCACGACCTATGAGTGGGGTGAATACCTCAAGCGCGTCAAAGACGGCGAGCATCAGGCGGCTCTGATGGGCTGGACTACCGCGACCGGCGATCCGGATAACTTCTTCGGCCCGCTGTTTACCTGCCAGTCGGCCAACGGCGGTTCCAACTCGGCGAAGTGGTGCTATCCACCATTCGACAAGCTGATTAGCGAGGCGAAAGCGATAAGCGATCGTCCGCAGCGCGAGGCGCTCTACAAACAGGCCCAGCAGATGATGCACGATCAAATGCCGGCGGTCATGATTGCCCACTCGACTATTTTTGAACCGGTGCGTAAAGATGTTTCCGGCTACGAGATTGACCCCTTCGGTAAGCATATTTTTTATCAGGTTGATATAAAATAAATCCCGCCCGGCCTGGAAACAGGTCGGGCGTTTTTTATTGAAACTGTGAGATGGATTGGTTTCGTACCGCTGACTTCTTGCTAAAGCCCGTTTAAAGCAACATGGTGCCCATCTGGAATTCCGGGAACTGCGGGTGAAACGATGTCAGCCAAAGAAAATCTTTATCGCAAACTGAATACCCTTTACCGCGATGGTGTATCAGGATTTACCACGCGTGACTGTGAGTCCTTTACGTCCGCGAGCCGCAGCGTTATTAGTCTTTACCTGAATCAGCTTTGCGATGAAGGTTATTTGCGCAAAGAGACCACGCGGCCCGTGCGCTTCTGGCTAACGGACTGCATACCTTCCGTAGCCGATGATGAACCGCCGAGCTCCGGCGTATTCCAGTCGCTGATTGGCGCCAACGGTAGCCTGAAACAGGCCGTTGAGCTGTGTCTCGCCGCGGTCAGCTATCCCGACGGCGGCCTGCCGGTATTGATTACCGGGGAAAGCGGCGTCGGCAAAAGTTACCTGGCGCAATTGCTGCACCAGCACGCGGGAACGGTGGGGATTATCTCATCGCAGGTAAAACTAATAGAACTAAACTGTGCCGATTACGCTAATAACCCGGAACTCTTGTCCGGGACCCTGTTTGGTTATATCCAAGGCGCTTTTACCGGTGCGGAAAAGAACAAATCCGGCCTGCTCGATGAGGCCGACGGTGGTTTTCTTTTTCTCGATGAAATACATCGTCTGTCGGCGGAGAACCAGGAAAAGCTCTTTTTATTTATGGATAAAGGCTATTTTTATCGTTTGGGGGATAACCGCCAGCCCCATCATGCGAAGGTTCGCTTCTTATTTGCGACGACTGAAAATAGTGAAAACGTACTGCTGACCACCTTCCTGCGACGTATTCCCGTTACCGTTGAGCTACCCGGCTGGAACGCGCGCCCCTATATGGAACGACTGGCGCTTATCTCACATTTTTTTGCCCGGGAAGCCCGACGTTTTAAGCAGCGGGTCCATGTTGACGGTGCGCTGATCCGTCAGCTGCTCGCCACGCCGGCAAAAGGTAATATCGGTGAGCTAAAGAATCGCATCAAAGTGCTTTGCGCCTCGGCATGGGCGCAGCGCGGAGCGGAAGAGATAACCATCCGTAGCGCATCCGGCGTTCGCGGCGAGTACGATACGGTCACGTTTAGCGAGGGAGATGACGGGACGCTACCCGCGGATCTTCTGGCAGCCTCTTACATCACCCGCGATGAACAGCTGCTGGAGAATTTTTGTCGCGCCGCCAACGTGCCGCTGTTCGTCAACAAGCTGGAGGAGCATGCGAGCCTGCCCGGAGGCAATCTGTACCACGGGATCGTCTGGCAGCTGGTGCGGGATACGCTGCAGGAGTTTAGCGAGCTAACCGGTATTTCCGTTCCGGCAACGGCGGAGAAAGCGGTCTTTCATAGCCTGCAGTGGTGCCTGAGCAGGGAGGTCGATCCCGACAGCGTCGGGCGGCTCATCGGCGTGACCGGATATGTTCCTCAGCGGGCGCGTCTGCTGGCGGATGAGTGTATTACCCTGTTTGCCAAGCAGTTTCCACGCGCACAGCTCGCCCTGATGAAGCCGCTGCTCAGCGCTGTTTTCTATCATCAGATCGAGTCTGCGCCGCTGATCCAGGGCATCGTTGTCGCGCACGGGCGCGCGACGGCCTCGAGTATTGCCGGTACCGCCAACCGTCTGTTAGGCGGGTTCTACCTTAAGGCGTTTGATATGCCGCTGTCGGTGAATACCCGAGGCATTATTTCCCATCTCACTACCTGGATTAATCAGCTGGAAGAGCAGCACGGCATGATTATTCTGGTTGATATGGGATCGCTGCAGGATATTTATAGCGAAATAAAGCTGCATATCCAGGGCGACCTGCTGGTGATGAACAACGTCAGCACGTCAATGGCGCTCGATATTGCGGGAAAAATTCAGCATCAGCTGTCGATGAAGGCCGTTGTTGATAGTATTAAAGGCGCGTGGGAGGTGGAGGCTCGCTACTATTCCGGGCTGCTGCAGGGCAATAAAATTATTATCTCCTGTATTTCCGGTGAGGGCGTATCGCGTCAGCTGCAAGAAATTACCCGCCGCTATATTGCTGATGAAACGCTGGAAATTGTGACCATGGAGTATGACGATCTGAAATGGAAGCTCTCGAAAGCCGATAGCGCCTTGTACGGCACGCGTCTACTGATCACCACCACCGAGCTTAATGCCGGCTATATTCCGCAGGTTAATACCCGACAGCTCATAAATGATAAGCCGGAACTGCTGTGGAAGAACTACTTTTCAGATTTGCTCACCGCGGATGAGCTGCAAAAGATGATTGATGAAATCGTCATTCTTTTTACCCTCGAAGGGGTGGTGAGCCATCTTACTTTTCTCAACCCGAATATTATCATTGAGGAAGTGGAGCAGGTGGTTAAGTATTTCGAGCTGAGCTACAGCATTCATTTTGAAAGCTATCTGAGAATCAATCTTTTTATGCATCTGGCGGCGTTAATTGAACGCCTGCTGACCCATGACGGCCTGACCCACCGCGATGCGTTTGAACTTAACGAACGCCAGCAGCGCTTTATGGCCCTGGTTCCGGATGCATTCCGCACGCTGATTAATAAATATCGTATTTCGCTGACAACCACCGAAGCGTTGATGATTTATGAACTGATGGAGCCGTGGATCGCGCTGCCCGAAGAGGAAGTGTTGAAAACAGGGCTGAATAGTGTTTAACGAAAAATTAACCTTAAACACTACTCTTAACTGATTGATAATGTTATTCAAATAAATATGGCACGTTAATTGTAATAGTCATTGCACAGACTCTTAACTGGAGATAATGCAAATGGCATCAACACAGTGGATCGCGCTTGGTCCCAAAGTGGTTATTGTTACCGGCGGCTGTTCAGGAATCGGCGAATGGATAGCCAAAGGGCTTGCCGGCAACGGCGCTCAGGTGGTAGTGGCGGATATTCAGCAGCCGGCGGCGGGGAGCGCTATCAGCGGCGTTGATTACCGTCAGTGCGATATTACCGACCGCCCATCCGTATGCCGGCTGATCGCCGATGTCGTTGCCCGCTACGGGCGTCTTGACGGGCTGGTGAATAATGCCGCGGTTAATCGGGCGCGCCTGCTCGTCGATTATTACGGCAGCCAGCCTGAGTATGAATTAAGCGATGATGATTTTGACTTTATGGTCAGAATTAATCAAAAAGGCCCTTTTATTTTTACCCAGGAAGCGGCGCGGATCATGATCGGGCAGAAGTCCGGGGCGATCGTCAATATCGTCTCAGAGGCAGGCATTGAGGGGTCAAAAGGGCAAAGCTGCTATGCCGCAACCAAAGCCGCGCTGCACGGCTTTACGCTCTCGTGGGCGAAAGAGCTTGGGGCCTTTGGTATTCGGGTCGTTGGCGTCGCGCCGGGCATCAATGAACCCACGCCGATGGGGAACGCTGTGCACCGTAAGGCGCTGGCCTATACCCGCGGCATGGCGTTCTCCAGTATAGACGAAGACTACGGCCACAAAATTCCCCTCGGACGGCCCGGTCGTCTGGAAGAGATCGCCGATCTGGTGAGCTGGTTACTGTCGGACAGGGCCAGCTATATCACCGGAACGACGATTAATATCACCGGAGGGAAATCCCGCGGTTAATTATCTCTATCAGGATTTCTTATGGATCAAAAGATTGCTGCACCCTGGATTCTGGTGATTTCTCACGGCGGCTTTGGCCGCGAGTTAGTCAAAAGCTGTGAAATGATTTTAGGCAAAATGGACAATGTTTACTGCTTTTCCCTTGAGCCGGGAATGGCGCCGGAGCAGCTCATGGATGATATTTCAGAATTACTTTCCGCAGCTCCGGAAAATATTATTATCTTCACCGATATTTATGCCGGTACGCCATCCAACGTGGCGGCTATTTTTGCCAAGCTCAGAGGTTACCCGGTTATTTGTGGCATGAATTTACCGATGCTAATTGAAGCGGAAATGCAGCGTGAAGAAATGACTTTGTCAGAGCTTGCCTCACGTATTATTGAAGCAGGAAACGGCAGTATCAAGAACATCACCTCTATAACTAATGGTAATGAATATGAATAATATAAAACTGGTCCGGGTCGATTTTCGACTGATCCACGGTCAGGTCATTACAAAATGGCGTAACATCATCGCAGCAACTGAAATTGTTATTGTTGATAATAAGCTCTCGCAGGATAGTTTTCTGGCGGATATTTATGTGATGGCGGCGCCTCCGGGCGTTGATGTTCACGTGCTGTCAGAAGAGAGTTTCCTTTCGAGGCTTCACGATGGTTATTTTAGTAATGGCAAAAATAATGTGCTGTTGCTTTTTAAATCGATTGGCAACGTTAAGAAGCTGGTTGAGCGCGAGGTGTTATTTAGCTCCGTGCAGATTGGCGGACTTGGCGGTGGCGTGAACCGGCGCAGCGTCGTCAGCGGTATTTCGATCGATGAGCAGGATTTACAAGACCTGAAATATATACGGCAAGGTGGCGCAGAGGTTTATTTCCAGGTGACTCCGGAAGAAGTCAAATTAAGCCTGGATAAAGCCATTGCCCGTCTGGAGGGTTAATCATGGTTGAAGTCGCAATTTTTACCGGCATCTGGTACTGGATTTGTAAAACGGACGTGGGCTACGCCATCACCCACGCGATCCGCCAGCCGCTGTTCGCCTCGGTGCTTATCGGCCTGATTATGGGGGATGTCACCCAGGCGGTGATTATCGGCGCCGCGATTCAAATTCTCTACATCGGCCTGGTGGCCGCGGGCTCGAATCTCCCTGCGGATGACTGCCTGGCGGGACTGGTGGCTATTCCGCTGGCGCTGAATACGGGGCTGTCGCCGACGCTGGCGATCGCTATCGCCGTCCCGGTCGGCGTCATGGGGGTCTTTTTAGATCAGTTCCGCAAAACGGTGAATGCCGCATTTGTGCATATGGCCGACAGGTACGCGGAAGAGGGAAACGTCAGACAGATAAAAATGTGCGCTATCGTTTGGCCGACGGTCCTCGGTTTCTTTATTCGTTTTCCGGTTCCCTTTTTGGCCAACATGTATGGGAAAGACAGTATTACCGCTTTCCTGAATAGCGTTCCGGAATGGTTGATTCACGGATTTAGCGTCGCCGGTGGACTGCTGCCCGCGCTGGGGTTCGCCCTGACCATTTTTGTGATTGGTAAAGCTGCGCTCCTGCCATGGTTTTTTATTGGCTACTTTCTGGTGCAGTTTAGCGGTATTCCGGTATTTGGCGCCGCTATTTTTGGTCTCAGCGCCGTTCTGCTTATCTCCTATTATCAAAACCAAAAAGGTGCCTGAGGATGAACGCTATGGACTCCAAAAAAATCACTGAAAAAGACGTTAAGAACAGCTGGCTTTATTACTATATCGTTGCTGAGATGGGCATCTCATACGAACGCCTGCAGGCCCTGGGATTCGTCACCGCAATTTTGCCGATTTTACAAAAACTGTATCCGGAAAAGGAAGATCTGAAGCAGGCGATTAAGCGTCACCTGGTGTTCTACAATACTGAAGCCGTATACGGCGCGCCGATTAACGGTATTGTGATCGCAATGGAGGAGCAGAAGGCCAGGGGAGGCGATATTGATGATGACACTATTACCGGTATTAAAACCGGGCTGATGGGGCCGATGGCGGGAATAGGGGATTCAATTGACTGGGCAACCTTAAAGCCGATTATTTTTGGCCTTGCCGTCACCCTGTCAACCAACGGCAGTATTCTTGGCGCATTTTTCTTACTGATGCTGCCGCTGATCCAGATCATCGTCGGACGCAAGCTCGCCGCCTACGGCTACCGGGCGGGCCAGGCGTCAATTCGCGAAATACTGCAGTCGGGGCATATTCGCACCCTGATAAACGGCGCCAGTACCCTCGGGCTGTTTATGATGGGCGCACTCTCGTCGACTTATGTAAAGCTAAGTACACCGCTTCAGTTTAGCTTTGGCGCCCAAAATAAGCCGTTTATTTTGCAACAGGTTATTGACAACATCGTCCCCGGTATTTTACCGCTGCTGGCCGTATTCGGTATTTACTGGTGGCTGCTAAAACGCAATCAAAACTTTACGATTATTATGGTGTTGATTATCGCCGTCTCTATTTTTGGCGCTTTATTCGGCATATTCTGACAGGAGGTAAAGATGCGGGCTTTACATTTTGGCGCCGGCGGCATCGGGCGCGGGTTTATTGGCGATCTGCTGGCTGGTTCTGGCTATGACATTACGTTCGTTGAACGCAACGTCGAGCTTAACGCACAAATAAACGAACGACATGGCTACAATTTGCACCTTATAGAGAAAGAATACCAAAAAAAATTTATTCCTACCGTGCGCGCATTATCTCCGGAGAGTGAGTTCCCGGCGGTTGTTCAGGCCATGGTTGATGCGGACCTGATTACGACCGCGGTGTGGGCGGATAATCTGCCGAAAATTGCTCCGCTGATATTGGCGGGGCTGCTCGCCAGGGGACGCGCCGGCCGCCCGCGCATCAACGTGCTTGCCTGTGAGAACGCGCTCCTCAACGGCGAGATCCTGCGTCGCGAAATTCAGCGCTGCGCCGGCAGCGAGATGGCTGAAATTGATGAGCTGGCCGCTTTTCCCAACACCGCGGTAGATCGCATGGTCCTAACCACCCGGCGGGAAGGGCTCGACGTCGTTGATATCGGCGTCGATTATGAGCTGGTTATTGATAAACACGGCCTCGTCGATGAGGGCTCGCGGCCCATTAACGACGCTATCTACACCCATGACCTGCGTAAATACCTCGAGCGTAAGCTGTATATTATTAACGGCGGGCACGCGTGGGCCGGATATATCGGACACCTCAAAGGCTATCAGACGATGCAGGAAATCTTTAGCAATGACGGGTTGCGGGACGAGATACAGCAGAGCATGCGCGAAACGGCGCGATTGCTTCACCTGAAATATGCTTTTCCTGTTGCCGAGCTGGAGGAGTATATCCGCTTTGTTATCAAGCGGTTTAGCACTCCTGGCATCACGGATACCGTTCGTCGGGTATGCCGTTCGCCGATCCGCAAGCTGTCGCCGGAGGATCGCCTGACCGCCCCCTGCGTGCAGTGCGAGGCCGCGGGGCTTCCCGCAGATTATTTAGTTAAGGGCGTTGCGGCCGCTATGCACTATTTTGATCCGCAGGATGAGCAAAGCATTCTCCTGCAAAAATATATTGCTGAGCATAATGCTAGTCAGGCAATAACGCACTTTACCGGGGTTCAACAAAATACGCAGCTACATGATGCAGTTTTATTTCAATATGCGGCGCTAATGCCGCACTGATATTCTGATTTTTTGAGGTGCTTATGTCTTTTACCAACAAAGACGGGCTTGCTATTGCCAAAAATATGATTGCCGTTATTCAGGAAAATAAAGCCTGGCTGAGCGAAATAGACGGCGCGGCGGGCGACGGCGACCACGGAATCAATATGAATAAAGGGTTCACCCTTGCCGGACAGGCGCTAACGCCGGCAATGACCATGACCGGGGCTTTTCAGATTATCGGCGAGACGCTGTTAAACGACATTGGCGGCTCAATGGGGCCTCTGTATGGCTGCTGGTTTGCCGGGCTCAGTCGCGGCGGGGCAGAGGAGGTGATTGACGCCGCTGCGCTTGAGCGAATGTTCACTACCGCACTGGCCAATCTGCGTGAACTCACCCCGGCAGGTCCCGGTGATAAAACGTTGCTCGACGTGCTGATTCCCGCCACCGATGCGCTTAGCTCGCGACTTGCTCGCGGGGAAGGCGAGATACGCGCTCTTGAGTCAATGCGGCAAACGGCCAGGGACAGCTTTGCCGCGACGAGCAGCCTGGTTTCCCGGGTCGGCCGCGCCAGCCGTCTGGGAGAACGCAGCCGGGGCTGCCCCGATGCGGGAGCCGGTTCATCAATGCTGCTGCTGAGCGCTTTTACCGACACAGCGGTTGTATTAATCAATAAAGGGGAAAACTGATGCAACGATTTATAGATGACCCTGATGAGGTTGTGGACGACATGCTGGCGGGCTTTCTGCTTGCGCACGGCAGCGAGGTGCAGCTGAGCGCTGAAAACCATCGCGTGGTGCACCGTCGTCCTGCTGCCGATACTGCTCCCCGCGTGGGGCTGGTCACCGGCGGCGGTAGCGGGCATGAACCGGCATTTTTGGGCTACCTCGGCGCCGGCATGCTGGATGCGGTTGCCGTTGGTGAGGTGTTCTCCTCCCCGGTGGCCAACGCTTTCCTTGATGCGATGCGCATTGCCGATCGCGGCAAGGGCGTTGCCTGCCTGTTTGGCAATTATGCCGGCGACTCCATGAACGTACAGATGGCGCTGAAACAGGCCCGGGAACTGGGCCACCGCGTCACCATCGTCAAAGCGCGGGATGATATTGCCTCCGCGCCGCCGGAGCGGGCGGAGCAGCGGCACGGCATTGCCGGCGGTATCTTTATGTGGAAGGCTGCCGGCGCGGTCGCGGCGGCGGGTGGCTCGCTGGAAGAGACCGTTGCTGCCGCCAGCCTGGCGGCGCAAAACACCCGTAGCGTCTGCGTCGGGCTGGCTCCATGCGCAATTCCGGCCGTGGGTAAGCCTAACTTTGCTATTGCCGATGGCACCTATGAGTTTGGTATCGGCCACCACGGCGAAGCCGGGATCCACGTTTCCCCTTTAGCCAAAGCAGAAGAGATCGCCGCCGTGATGGTGGAGGCGTTGCTGGATGATTTTTCCCTGGCGAAGGAGCAAAGGGAGTTCGCCGTCATGGTTTCCGGCCTTGGCGCCACGCCGTTGATGGAACAGTATCTGATGGCGGGCCGTATCGGCCATCTGCTTACTCTGCGCGGCCACCGTCTGTGGCGCAGCTACGTTGGCAACTATGTCACCTCGCTGGAAATGAACGGCCTGTGCCTGACGCTGTTACTGCTCGATGACTCCCTCAAAACCTACCTTGACGCTCCGGCTGCGGCCGTGGGCCTGGCATCTTTATAATCAAAAGGACGATACGATGAAACTGCAATTAGCTTTGGATGAATTACCTCTTGCAGAGGCGCTGGCGCTGGCGGAAAAACTCCGTGAGTACGTGGATATCATTGAAATCGGTACGCCGTTTGTCATCTCCCAGGGCATGGCGGCGGTTCAGCGCTTTCACCAACGCTTTCCCGAGAAGGAGCTGCTCTCCGACGAGAAAATTATGGATGGCGGCTACTTCGAAAGTAAGCTGGCTTTTGATGCGGGGGCAAATTACGTAACAACGCTCGGCGTCACCGATATTCTCACGGTGAAGGCCTGCCTGAGGGCGGCGGAAGAGGCCGGCCGCGATGTGGTTGTTGATATGATTTGCGTTGACGATCTGCCAACGCGCATTCGCGAGCTGGAGGACGCTGGCGTCCGACATCTTGCCGTCCATACCGGCGCCGATCAGCAGGCGGCGGGAAGAGAGCCGCTGGAAGACCTGCGGGTTATCAAACAGCATGCCAGGTATTCGCGCATCTCCGTTGCCGGCGGCATCAACAGCCGGACGATTGCGGACTATGTGGCGCTAAAACCGGACGTGGTGATTGTCGGCTCGGCCATAACCCGCGCCGAGGATCCGCTGGAAGAAGCCCGTCTGATTAAAGCGGCGATGGTTAACGCCTAAGGAGATGATGATGAAAAGCTGCGATAACCTGCTTGCTATTATCTCAGAACTGGCCGAAGACGCCCGCCAGGTGGACGGTGATGCGGTGACGCGACTTGGTGAGATGATCCTCACGGCCGAACGTATCTTTGTCGCCGGCGCCGGACGTTCCGGATTTGCCGCGCGGGCCTTCTCTAACCGATTAATGCATCTGGGCTTTAGCGTCTGGTTCGTCGGGGAGCCGACCACCCCGTCCATTCAGCAAGATGATTTACTGATTGTCGGGTCGGGGTCGGGAGAAACCGGCAGCCTGGTGACGATGGCGCAGAAAGCCAGCGGGCAGGGCGCGCGGATTGCGACGCTAACCATTTATCCGCACCACACGATAGGCCGGCTGGCGGATGTGGCGATTCGTATTCCCGGCATTACGGCCAAAAGTGCGGAGTCATCGACAAAGGCGGCGACCATTCAACCCAGCGGATCTTCTTTTGAACAATTAAGCTGGCTTATATATGACAGTGTAATTATTTATCTGAAAGATAAAACGGCGCAAAGCGATGCGCAGATGTTTAGCCGCCACGCAAATCTGGAATAAATCCGTCGGCCGATGCGCGGCTGCGATCGTGAATAGTATTATTCTCAAGCCTGAAATAAATCCGCCCACCGTGGCGGATTTATTTTTGCCAACGCCTGGCATTTCACCCTTTTTGTCACAACACTTACCCTGCTGCTTTGCTATAAACCTTGCCGACAACTGCATTTACAGGATTCATCATGCGTACTCATTTTATATTTAAAGCTGCCGCCATTGCCGGTCTGTTAGCCTTAACCGGCTGTGCGGCTAAAATAGCCCAACCGGATCGGTATTCAGGTTTTTTAAAAGATTATTCCAGTTTAAAAGAGACCACCTCGGCGTCCGGTAAACCGGAACTGCGCTGGATCTCCCCGGATTACAATCCGAAGAACTACGATAACGTGGTCTACAACCCAATCACCTATTACCCGATCCCTAAACCCTCTACCCAGGTTGGGGCTAAGGCGCTAAATGATATTCTTAACTACACCAATAAGCAGATGAAGCAGGCGATTGCCGAGCGTAAACCGCTGGCGACCACCGCGGGCCCGCGCAGCCTGATCTTCCGCGGCGCGATCACCGGCGTGGACTCCAGCAAAGAGGGTCTGCAGTTCTATGAAGTGGTGCCGGTGGCGATGGTGGTTGCGGGGACCGAAATGGCAACCGGGCACCGTACGATGGATACCAGCCTCTACTTTGAAGGCGAGCTGATTGATGCCGCCACCAACAAGGCGGTGATCAAAGTGGTGCGTAAAGGTGAGGGGAAAGACCTGGCCAACGAAAATACGCCGCTGACCATTGATACCCTGAAGCAGGTTATCGACGACATGGCTATCGACGCGGTGAAATTCGACCCGACGCAGAGGTAAGCCCGCCGCGCCGTACGCTGACGGCGCGAACGATCGTCTTCCCGGCGCTATTGAGCCGCCGGGAAGCGCGGAGAGCGACCGCCGTTTACGCCAGCCTGCGGCGCAGGAAAAGCTGCTCCGGCCGGGCGAACATCACCAGATTACCCACCAGAATCAACGCCAGTCCGGCGACGGCATTGCCGTGCCAGACGTAACCTTCATAAAAGGTCGAGATGGTCAGCGCAACCAGCGGGAACAGCAGGGTGCTGTAGGCCGCCTTGCTGGCGCCGATTCGCCCGACCAGCGTGAAGTAGGCGCCGAAGGCGATAACGGAACCGAAGAGGGCCAGATAGAGCAGCGCGCCCATGTAGCTCAGCGTCCACTGGGGAGAAAAATCGTCGCCGCGTATCAGGGCGATGGCGCCCATCACCAGGGTTCCGTAGAGCATCGCCCAGCTGTTGGTGGTCAGCGTTTCCAGACCCCGGCGCTGGTGGCGGATGCTGAGCATATTCCCCAGCGAAAAGCCGTAGGTCCCCAGCGCGCTAAGACCAATTCCCCACAGCAGGGAGGCGTTCAGGCCGTTTTGCAGCAGATCGTCCCAGAACAGCGTCACGATCCCGGCCAGGCCCAGCGCGGCGGCGAGCCAGAAACGACCCGGCGGCTGCTGGCGGAAGAAAATAAAGCCGTTGACGGCGTTAAACAGCACCGCCATAGAAAAAATCACCGACTCCAGCCCGGTATTGATATGCGCCGCTGCGGTGTAAAAGCACCAGAAATTAAAGCAGAACACGCAGCAGCCCTGCAGGACGCAGAACAGATGATCGCGCCACGCCAGCGGGCGCAGGCGGCGGGTAGCCAGCAGAATCGCCAGCATGGTGAGGCTGGCAACGGCGAAGCGCCAAAAAATCGATACCGGCGCGGCAACCGGCCCCTGCTGTAGAAAAATGGCAATCCACGTGGTGCCCCAGATAACGACGACCAGCCCATAGAGTAATGCGTTCAAAATATCTCTCCCGTAAGAACACTCCCGGGCAGTGTGACGGCTTATCGCGCGCGTCGCTGTCACCATCTTGTTACGGACTTGCAAATTCTTGCGCTTATTTTGCTTTAAGAGGGCGGGAGGTCTGGTATCCACCGTCGACTCTTCATAGACTACGGGTTTGCGGAATCTGACTTGTGAAGGCTATGGCTTACGGGACTTTCGAAACATTACGTCGACAAAAAGCCGTGCTGCGGGAAACGGTGGAGCTGAACTCCGGCATTCAGCTGGCGGCGTGGTACAACAACCTCGATACGGTGACGGTACGTAGCGACCACCACACGCTGAGCCTGTACGTTGCCGACGGTTACGAAAGCTATCAGAAAACGCCGCAGGGCTGGAAAAACGGCGGCGGGCCGGATCGCTTCTGCCTGATGCCAAAGGGGGCGGAGAGCACCTGGGATATCCGCGGCGACCTCTCTTTTGTCCACCTTTACTGCACCGATGCGCATCTGCGACGCGTCGGGGAGCAGATCTGGGACCGCAGCCCGGCCTCGTTTAGCCTGCAGGAACAGACCTTTTCCCAGGATGATAAAATCACCGCGGTCTATCGTCAGTTTCTCCTCGACTACGACTGGCAGCAGCAGGCCAACCAGCTGACCCTGAGCTCCGCCAGCACGCTGCTGCTGACCCATCTTATCCAGCACTATTCGAACGTCCAGTGGCGCCTGCCAACGGTTACCGGCGGCCTGGCGCCGCACGTTCTGCGCACGCTGTTGGCGTGGATCGAAGAGAATCTTGACCAGCCGCTGACGCTGGCCGACCTGGCCCAGGAAACGGCGCTCAGCGAATATCACTTTGCGCGCATGTTCCGCCAGTCGATGAAAATGGCGCCGCATCAGTACGTCATGCAGCGGCGCATGCTCCGCGCGCAGGAGCTTATCTGCCACAGCGCTCGTTCGCTGACCGATATCGCCCTGGCCTGCGGCTTTAGCTCCGCCAGCCATTTCAGCAACCGCGTTAAAGGCGCCACCGGCCTGACGCCGTCGCAGCTACGCGCGGCGCAGCGCCGATAGCAGAGCGAAGCTCACTCCGCCCAGCAGCAGCCCCCAGAAGGCGGAACCAATGCCCGCCAGCGTCACCCCGCTGGCGGTGACCAGAAAGGTCACTACCGCCGCATCGCGCTCGCTTTCATGATTCAGCGCCTGAAACAGGCTCCCGCCGAGGGTACCCAGCAGCGCCAGCCCGGCGAGCATCTGGATCCACGCAACCGGCAGGGCCGACATCAGCGCGGTAATCGAACCGCCAAAAACGCCCGCCAGCAGATAAAACCCGCCGGCCGCCGCCGCCGCAAGCCAGCGGCGCTGAGGGTCGGGATGGGCGTCCGGACTTTGACAGATCGCGGCGGTGATCGCGGCAATGCAGATGGAGTAAACGCCAAACGGCGACAGCAGCAGCGCCAGGCCGCCGGTCGCCACGATAAGCGGCGACACCGGCACCGGATAGCCGGAGGCCTGCAGCGTGGCGAAGCCGGGGGCGTTTTGCGACGCCATGGTGACGAGGAAGAACGGTAGCCCGACGCTGAGCAGCAGGGAGGGGGTAAACTGCGGGGCGATAAACGTCGGCGCTGCGAACGAGAGGCTGAGATGTTCAGCGCTCACCTCGCCGCTGGCCCAGGCGATAGCGCCCCCCACCAGCAGGGCGGCGACGACCGCGAAGCGCGGGAGCAGGGCCTTGCAGATAAGCCAGGCGCCGAGCATGCCGCCGCAGAGCAGCAGATTACCCTGCAGGCTGGAGAAGGCCTGCAGGCCAAAACGCAGCAAAATCCCGGCCAGCATCGCCGCCGCCAGCGAGTGGGGCACGATTTTCATCAGGCGGGCAAACAGGCCGGTCACCCCGCAGAGCACGATCAGGGCGTTGGCGAAAACAAACACCCCGACCGCCTGCTCCAGCGTCACGCCCTGCAGCCCGCTGACCAGCAGCGCCGCGCCGGGGGTGGACCACGCGGTGAGGATCGGCACCTTACGCCACAGGGTTAGCGCGAGGGTGCTGACCCCCATACCCAAACCCAGCGCCGTCATCCAGCCGGCGATTTGTCCGGCATCGGCCCCCGCGGCGGCGGCGGCCTGCCAGATAATGGCCGCAGAGCTGGCGTAGCCGACCAGCACCGCGATAAAGCCGGCGAGCAGCGTCGGCAGCGGTAGGGAGAACGAGCGCATGATCACCTCTTGTGCGTTATAACGTCCGGTAAAATGTATCACTGTGCGCTATAGCGCACAAGTGGATCGATCGGTACCGCCCGCCGCTGCAGAAATGTGATCGCTATCGACTCCCGGCGGCGATAGCAGATTGCTCTATGTTGCCAGCAGCTAATTTCATCCGCTTCTCAAGATTGTGCGATATGTTTCCGGTAACAAAGAGGAGCGAGAAATGGAAAAGTTTTGGTACGGCGTAGCGTATTATCGTGAATATTTAGCAGAGGAGCGCTTGCAGGAAGATATTGCCCTGATGAAAGCGGCGGGTATTAATTACGTGCGGATTGCGGAAAGTACCTGGAGTACCTTTGAGCCGCAGGAAGGGGAGTTTGATTTCAGTTCGGTCACCACGGTTCTCGACGCCATGTATGAAAATAATATTGCGGTGATTATCGGTACTCCGACCTACGCTATTCCCGCATGGCTGGCGAAAAAACATCCGGAGGTGATGGCGACAACGCCTCAGGGTAAAAATAACTACGGCCACCGGCAAAAAATGGATATTACCCACCCCGCCTATTTATGGTATGCCGAACGGATTATTCGCCAGCTATTAAAGGTAACGGCCGATCACCCGGCGACGATCGGTTTTCAGATCGATAACGAAACAAAATATTACGACAGCTGTTCTGAAAACGTGCAGATTGAATTTATCAAGCACCTGAAGAAACGCTTTAATAATAATTTGGCTGAAATGAACCGCGCCTTCGGCCTGGATTACTGGAGCAACCGCATTGACGCCTGGGAGGATTTCCCGTCGCTGACCGGGACGATTAACGCCAGCCTCGGCAGTGCGTTCAGCGCCTTTCAGCGTTCGCTGGTCACCCGCTTTCTCGGCTGGCAGGCAGAGCTGGTGCGGGAGTATAAAAGCGACCGCCAGTTTATCACCCACAACTTTGATTTTGACTGGCGCAACTGGTCGTACGGGATCCGTGCGGAGGTCGACCATTTTAAAACCTCTGCGGTTGTCGATATTACCGGGGTAGATGTTTATCATCCCAGCCAGTTTAGCTTAACGGGGGCGGAAATCGCCTTTGCCGGCGATATTGCGCGGGTGACCAAAGATCGCCGCTACCTGGTTCTGGAGACTCAGGCCCAGGCCTTCAAGGAGTGGACGCCGTTCCCGGGACAGCTGCGGCTGCAGGCCTGGAGCCACGTCGCCAGCGGCGCCGGGCTGATTGGCTACTGGCACTGGCATTCGCTGCATAACTCATACGAAACCTACTGGAAGGGGATTTTAAGCCACGATCTGCAGCCCAACCCGGTATATCAGGAAGTGTGCCAGACCGGGGCTGAACTGCGCGATTTCGCGCCGCAGGTGATGGCGTATTCGCGCAAAAGCCGTATCGCCCTGGTGGTGAGTAACGAATGCCTGACGGCAATCGACTGGCATCCGTGGCGCGGGCATCAGTTCTCCCGCGATGCGCAGCATCAGTACAATGACATTTTCCGTCTGTACTATGACACGCTGTACCGAATGAATATTGCAGTGGATATTCTGGCGGTCGACGATCCGCGAATATTTCAATACGAGATGCTGGTCTTCCCGCTGCTTTATACGGTGAGCGATGAAAAGCTCCGGCAGATTAACGACTATATCAGCCAGGGCGGCCATGCCATTTTCTCATTTAAGTCCGCATTCGCTGATGAAAATATGCAGGTGCGCACCTGCGCGCAGCCGGGAATTATCTCTTCGGCCGTCGGCGCCCGCTATCAGCTTTTTGTTGCGCCACAGCGCACCGGGCTGACGTCGAGCCACCTGTCGCTATCGGGGCTTGATACCCGGGTACATGACTGGATAGAGCTGCTGGAGCCGGAGCCGGGCGCGACGGTATTAGCCCGCTACGATCATCCTTACTGGCATAAATATGCGGCGGTAACCTTTAATCGTTTTGAACAGGGGAGCGCAACCTATATCGGCTGCCATTTATCTGCCGAGGTCTTAGCTGAAATATTCCGTCACGCGCTGGCTGAGACTGCGCTCGCGGGAATAGCTGATGAGAATATAATCTTTCCGGTCATTATGCGTCAGGGCTTTGCCGAGAATAACCAGCAGCTGATTTATTACTTTAACTACAGCGCAGAGCCGCAGCGCGTTAAATTCAGTCCGCCCGCCGGACGCAATTTATTTAGCGGCGAAAATATCCATGCCGGGGATGAGATCCATTTAGGCGATTGGGATGTGCAAATTATTCTGCTGGAGAACCAACCATGAGTACTTTATCCATTGAGCGGGAGCCCTCCGCTGACGATCGGATCGGCTTTCGCGAGCGCCTGGCGTTTGGTTTAGGGGATTACGGCACGAACCTCACCTATACGATGATGGTGACGTTTCTGGCATGGTTTTATACCGATGTTGTCGGAATTTCCGCGGCCCTGATAGGCTCTTTAATGTTCTTTGCCCGGGTAGTGGATGGCGTAATCTGCGTATTTGTCGGGATCCGTATCGATAAAACGGAAACCCGGCTGGGCAAGGCGCGGCCGTGGGTGCTTTGGACGGCGGTGCCTTTCGGCCTGTCGGCATTCCTGATGGCCACCGTGCCCGACATTGGCGACAGCGGTAAGATCGTCTACGTGTGCGTGACCTACCTGCTGGCGAATATCTTTTTCACCGCCAACAATATCGCCTACGGCTCGCTGCTGGCGTTAATCACCCGCGATACCTGGCAGCGCGGCGTCCTGAGCGTCTTTCGCAAAGGGCTCTCTACCTGCGGCTCCTTGACCGTCGGCGTCTTTACCTTGCCGATGGTGGCGGCTCTTGGCAATAGCCAGACGGCGTGGATCGTAGTCTTTGCGATATTTGGCTTCTTCACCGCCCTGTGCCTGCTGCTGACCGGTGCCTGGACCCGTGAGCGAATTAAACCGGTGAATAAGGAAAACCGGCACCATATCCAAACGCGGGAGGTGGTGCGCTCGATAATCGGCAACCGCTACTGGTTAATGATCTTCTTTTATCTGCTGATCACCTTTACCAGCCTGACGGCGCTCTCAACGGTCAGCGTCTATTACTCGCGCTATATCCTGCAGGACCTGTCGCTGATGTCGTGGATCAGCCTCGCACAATATACGCCCGGGCTGATTACGCTGCTGGTGATTCCCTGGCTGATTAAGCGCCTTGGCAAACGCAACCTGGCGCTGCTGGGGCTAACGGTGTGCAGTATCGCCTATCTGCTGCCGCTATTGGATAAAACCAACTCGCTGTTTATCATCCTCGCGACAGCCGTACGCAGCGTCGGATTCTGCGGTATCGGCGCGACGATGTTTGCCTTCCTCGCCGATACCATCGATTACGGCGAGTGGAAAACTGGCCTGCGAATTGAAGGCATCCTCTTCAGCGCCGGAACCCTCGGGCAGACGCTGGGAATGGGGCTGGGCAGCGCAAGTGTCGGCTGGATGCTGGGTGCGGCGGGGTTTATCAGCGGCGGTAACGCCGTGCAGTCGCCGCAGGTGGTATCGATGATTGAGTTTCTATTCATCGCGTTTCCCTTTGGCCTGGCGCTTATCAATATGGCGATTATGTATTTCTATCGCCTCGATACGCTCTACGAGAAGGTCGAGGCAGACCTTTCGCAGGGAAAACTGGCGGAGTAATCTCAGGGCGCAATCTCGCGGTTGCGCCCCGTTTTAATGCAGGCAGAATACGGAACATGGGTTAGAGAGCGATGTGGTTGCCGACAATGAATACAGAGACGATGGATGATGATCTGATTATCTATTCGCCATTAATGCGCAGTTTTACCTTTAACGCCTGGCTGGTTGCCGGCTATACGCCCATTTTCCCGGGCAACAGGCTGGATACCTTTATTCAGCGCGAGCGGGGAATGAAAGGGTATATCATTAATATCACCCTCCGCGGCGCAGGGGTGATTCATCGTAATAACGAAACCTTTATCTGTCGTCCCAACGATGTCGTGCTGTTTCCCCCTGGCTGCCCTCATCATTATGGCCGCGAGGCGAAAAGCGATTGCTGGGAGCACCTGTGGATCTACTTTATGCCGCGCCCGTACTGGATTGACTGGCTGAAATGGGATCGCCAATGGCACGACGTCGGCATAACCCAGAGCAGCGACGCTGATTTTATTCAGCGCCTGAAGAGCGATTTTAAAGAGGTGATTCGCCTTTACTCTTCGGCGGATCGGCTGGACGCGATTCTGGCGGTTAACTGCCTGGAAAAGATCCTACTCCACTGCTTTAAGCTGCAGCCGGGGAGCAACTGCCTGTCGCTTGACCCGCGCATCATCGCCATCTGTCAGTATCTGGATGAGCATCTGGAGGAGAAAATCACCGTCAACACGTTGGCGGCGCGGGCGTTTCTTTCTCCGTCGCGGCTCGCGCACCTGTTCCGCCAGGAGACGGGAATGACGATTTTCGCCTGGCGAGAAAAGCAGCGCATGAACCGCGCGTCGCTGCTGTTGCAGCACGCGCAGTTGACGATTGCGCATATCGCTCAGCTGGTGGGATACGACGACGCGCTCTATTTTTCCCGCCTGTTCAATCAGCAGTTTGGCGTCGGACCCCGGGAGTACCGCAGGCGCTTTTCGCAATTAAACGCCCTGTAGAATCATATTAATACGCGTATAATTTCCGCTGAGAAAATCAGGAGGTGGAATGAATATTGCGCAACATCTTGCGGCAACCCTGAAAACGCTGCGTCAACAGCGCGGCTGGAGCCTGTCGCGCCTGGCGGAGGAGACCGGGGTGTCGAAGGCGATGCTCGGGCAGATTGAGCGCAACGAATCCAGCCCGACCGTGGCGACGCTGTGGAAAATTGCCACCGGGCTGAACGTGGCCTTCTCGACCTTTATCGTCGCCGATGATTCCGACGCGCCGGCCGCTTTCGACCCGCAGCAGCAGGCGATGGTGGTGACGCCCGTTTTTCCGTGGGATCCGCAGCTGCGCTTTGACCATTTTTCTATCACCCTCGCTCCCGGCGCGCTCAGCGAGTCAACGCCGCATGAAAAAGGGGTGATCGAGCACGTGGTGGTAATAAGCGGAGCGCTGGAGCTGTGCCTTGAGGGGCAGTGGCACAGCCTGCAGGCGGGGGAAGGGCGGCGCTTTGCCGGCGACCTGGCGCATGCCTATCGCAACAGCGGCGCGCAGACGGCCCATTTTCATTCGCTCATTCACTACCCCAAAGAAAAAGCCGCCGGGGGTTAGCCGGCGGCCAATCAAGATGACTGATGATAAAACAATCCACAACGTGACGAGGAAAATCCGGAATACGCAGTGACTTTACCCTGCGCCGTTTTCGCTGGGAAATACCTTTTCCTTCAATGCTTTGCCAGAATCTGAAAATTCGCCCCGCGGCGACGGCGGAAATTGTTTTGGTCTCTGCCTACTTCTGACTACAATAGCCGCCATTTCGCCCCCTATAACGGATAACGACGATCGTATGCGCCTGCAAAACCATCATCTTGAACTTCTTAGCCCCGCCCGCGATGCCGGGATCGCCCGTGAAGCGATTTTACACGGCGCGGACGCGGTTTATATCGGCGGACCGGGCTTTGGCGCGCGCCACAACGCCAGCAACAGCCTCAGCGACATCGCCGAACTGGTGCCTTTCGCCCATCGCTACGGCGCGAAGATTTTTGTGACGCTGAATACCATCCTGCATGATGATGAGCTTGAGCCCGCGCAGCGCCTGATTACCGATCTGTATGAAACCGGCGTTGATGCGCTGATCGTGCAGGATATGGGGGTGATGCAGCTGGATATCCCGCCGATTGAGCTGCATGCCAGCACCCAGTGCGATATCCGCAGCGTTGAAAAAGCGAAGTTTCTTTCCGATGTCGGCTTCAGCCAGATAGTGCTGGCGCGCGAGCTGAATCTGCAGCAGATCAAGGCCATCTACGAACACACCGACGCGACGATTGAGTTCTTTATTCACGGCGCGCTGTGCGTGGCCTACTCCGGGCAGTGCAATATCTCCCACGCGCAGACCGGGCGCAGCGCCAACCGCGGCGACTGCTCTCAGGCCTGCCGCCTGCCGTATACCCTGAAAGATGACCAGGGTCGGGTGGTGGCCTACGAGAAACACCTCCTGTCGATGAAAGACAACGATCAGACCGCCAACCTGGCCCAGCTGATCGACGCCGGCGTGCGCTCCTTCAAGATTGAGGGCCGCTACAAAGACATGAGCTACGTGAAGAACATCACCGCCCACTATCGTCAGATGCTGGACGCGATCATTGAAGACCGGGGCGATCTCGCGCGCTCCTCTGCCGGACGCACCGAGCACTTCTTCGTGCCGTCCACGGATAAAACCTTCCATCGCGGCAGCACCGACTATTTCGTCAACGCGCGTAAAGGGGATATCGGCGCGTTCGATTCGCCGAAGTTTATCGGCCTTCCGGTGGGCGAAGTGCTGAAGGTGGGTAAAGATCATCTTGACGTCGAGGTGAGCGAAGCGCTGACCAACGGCGACGGCCTGAACGTGATGATCAAGCGCGAAATCGTCGGTTTTCGCGCCAATACGGTAGAGAAAACCGGTGAAAACCGCTACCGCGTATGGCCAAACGAAATGCCGGCAGATCTCTACAAGGCACGCCCGCATCAGGCGCTGAACCGCAATCTTGACCACAACTGGCAGCAGGCGCTGCAAAAGACCTCCAGCGAGCGGCGGATTGCGGTAGATATCACCCTCAGCGGCTGGCAGGAACAGCTGGTGCTGACGATGACCTGCGAGGACGGCGTCAGCGTGACCCACACCCTCGACGGCGAGTTTGCCGAAGCGACCCAGGCCGATAAGGCGCTGGCCAACCTGCGCGACGGGGTGGCGAAATTAGGCCAGACCATCTATTTCGCCCGCAGCGTTGAGATCGCGCTGCCCGGCGCGCTGTTTGTGCCCAACGGCCTGCTCAATCAGCTGCGTCGCGAAACGGTAGAGCGTCTCGATCGGGCGCGCCTGGACGCCGCGCCTCGCGGCCAGCGCAAGGCGGTGTCCGTGCCGCCGCCGGTCTATCCGGAAACCCATCTCTCGTTCCTGGCGAACGTCTATAACCACAAGGCGCGTGAGTTTTATCAGCGCTACGGCGTGAAGCTGATTGATGCCGCCTATGAAGCGCACGAAGAGAAAGGCGACGTGCCGGTGATGATCACCAAGCACTGCCTGCGCTTTGCCTTTAACCTGTGCCCGAAACAGGCTAAGGGGTCGATTAAGAGCTGGAAAGCCACGCCGATGCAGCTGATTCACGGCGACGAGGTGCTGACGCTGAAGTTTGACTGCCGTCCCTGCGAAATGCACGTGGTGGGCAAAATGAAGAACCATATTCTGAAAATGCCGCTTCCGGGGAGTATCGTCGCCTCCGTCAGCCCGGACGAACTGTTGAAAACCTTGCCCAAACGCAAAGGCGCCTGATCGGCGCCGGGACTAGCTGCGGGAATAGGTTTTAGCCCGGCGGGCGTTCTGCCAGCGGTGCTGTTCGCGCAGGTTCGACGCCGCATCGTCGTACTGGCTGCGTAATTCGTCGCAATCGGCCTCGTGCAGCAGTCGCTGTTCGAGGCTGGGGACCGGGAAGTAGTCGTGTCCCTGCTGGCGGGCCAGCAGGTGGCCGGAAAAGAGCGCGCACAGCAGCAGTAAGGTCGAAACGCATCTCCTGATCATATCCTGTTCCGTATGGGGGCGAGTGCAGCCACTATGCCTGCCGGTTGTTGAGTTTTTTTCTGCGTCAGTCAAAGAAGGGAAAAGGCTCTGTCAGCGCCGGCTGACGGAAGATAAAAAAACCGGCAGATGCGCTGCCGGTTGATGGACGGTTAAGATAAAACGCTAGACTTTTAGCCCGGCTGCGGTCATTAACAGGCGAAAACCCATACTCACCGCCGCCAGCGCCAGCACGCTGCCGCCCCACAGCGCAACCATCCAGACCATCTGCTTAAGCCATAATCGATTCATCAATGATACCCCTCACCGTGTTGAACTTTGCCGCGGAATACGTAGTAGCTCCAGAAGGTATAGCCAAGGATCACCGGAATAATCAGCGCCGCGCCTACCAGCATAAATCCCTGGCTCTGCGGCGGCGCGGCGGCCTGCCACAGGGTAATAGCCGGCGGAATAATATGCGGCCAGACGCTGATCCCCAGCCCGCTAAAGCCGAGGAACACCAGCCCAAGCGTCAGCAGGAAAGGCCGCGCGTGATGGTCGCGGCTGCCTAACGCCCGCCACAGCCAGACGCTGAGTACCAGCACCAGTAGCGGAACCGGCAGCAGGAAAAAGAGGTTCGGTAAGCTGAACCAGCGCGCGGCGATAGCGGGCTGCGCCAGCGGGGTCCACAGGCTGATCGCTGCAATCACCGCCAGCAGCGCCAGCAGTAGGGCCCGCGACGCGCCGCGCATCTTTTCCTGCAGCGGCTCCTCGCTTTTCATCACCAGCCAGCTGGCGCCCAGCAGCGCGTAGGCGATGGTCAGCCCCAGGCCGCAAAACAGGGTGAACGGCGTAAGCCAGTCGAGCATGCCGCCGCTAAAGGCGCGGCCGCTGACCGGGAAGCCGTTAATGACCGCGCCGACCACCACGCCCTGGGCAAAGGTTGCCAGCAGGGAGCCGCCAAGAAAAGCGAGGTCCCAGAAGGGCCGGTGCGACGGCGTGGCCTGGAAGCGAAATTCGAAGGCCACTCCGCGAAAGATCAGGCCAACCAGCATCAGCGTCAGCGGGATCGCCAGCGCGTCGATAATGACCGCGTAGGCCAGCGGAAAGGCGCCGAACAGCGCCGCGCCGCCGAGCACCAGCCAGGTCTCATTTCCGTCCCACACCGGGGCCACGCTGTTCACCATCACGTTGCGATCCTCGGGGTCGCGGATGGTGCAGAATAAAATGCCAATCCCCAAATCGAAGCCGTCCATGACGATATACATCAGGGTGGCGAAAACGATGATGGCAAACCAGATTACCGACAGGTCGATAGCCATTAGTGGGACTCCTTATGCTCAATATGGCCGGTGGCGGCGGAAAGCGGGCGCGCCGGGGTGCCGCTTACCGGCGGATTGACCTCCTGCGGGCCTTTGCGGATCAGGCGCAGCATATAGCTATAGCCGACGCCAAAGACCGAGCTGTAGACCACGAAAAACGTCAGCAGGCTGATGGTCATATGCAGGTCGCCGTGGGCGGAAACGGCGTCGGCGGTGCGCTGCACGCCATAGACAACCCACGGCTGGCGGCCTACCTCGGTGGTCACCCAGCCGGCGAGGATGGCGATCAGCCCCGATGGCCCCATCCAAAGCGCAAAGCGCAGGAAGGGCTTCGAGTACCAGAGCCGCCGGCGGTAGCGCAGCCACAGCGCCAGCGCTCCGAGCAGGATCATCAGCATGCCGAGGCCGGCCATCAGGCGAAATGACCAGAATACAATGGTCGAATTGGGGCGGTCCTCTGGCGCAAACTCCTTCAGCGCCGGAACCTGTTTATCGAGGCTGTGGGTGAGGATCAGGCTACCGAGCGCCGGAATTTCGAGGCCGTAGCGGGTGCGTTCCTGCTGCATATCCGGCCAGCCGAACAGCAGCAGCGGCGTCGGTTCCCCAGGGCGGTTTTCCCAGTGTCCCTCGATGGCGGCAATTTTTGCCGGCTGATGCTCAAGCGTGTTCAGGCCGTGCATATCGCCAATCATTGCCTGGATGGGGGCGACGATCAGCGTCATCCACAGGGCCATCGAAAACATCGCGCGAATGGCCGGGGTTTGATTCCCGCGCAGCAGATGCCATGCCGCCGAGGCGCCGACGCACAGCGCGCTGCTGAGGAAGGCCGCCACAGACATATGCAGCAGGCGGTAGGGGAATGAGGGGTTGAAGATCACTGCAAACCAGTCGACGGGCACCACCTGGCCGTTGACCACCTCAAAGCCCTGCGGCGTTTGCATCCAGCTGTTGGAGGCGAGGATCCAGAAGGTGGAAATGATGGTTCCGGTTGCCACCATGCAGGTGGCGAAGAAGTGCATGCCGGGGCTGACGCGGTTCCAGCCGAACAGC
This sequence comes from Klebsiella sp. Ech2A, assembly GCF_030078455.1. Taxonomy (NCBI): domain Bacteria; kingdom Pseudomonadati; phylum Pseudomonadota; class Gammaproteobacteria; order Enterobacterales; family Enterobacteriaceae; genus Klebsiella; species Klebsiella sp. Ech2A. Next base: position 28,317 of record NZ_JAQGFU010000032.1, read on the forward strand.
ATCACGCCGAGGAACCCGGCTTCGAGGAAGAAGGCCGTCAGCACCTCATAGGTCAGCAGCGGCCCGGTAATGCTGCCGGCGAACTCAGAAAATCCGCTCCAGTTGGTGCCGAACTGATAGGCCATCACCAGACCGGAGACGACGCCCATGCCGAAGTTGACGGCGAAAATTTTCGACCAGAAGTGGTACAGCGATCGCCAGACGGGATTTTTAGTTTTTAACCACAGCCCTTCCAGCACCGCCAGATAGCTGGCAAGCCCGATGGTGATGGCGGGAAAGATAATGTGAAACGACACGGTAAAGGCGAATTGAATTCGCGCCAGGTGGAATGCATCAAGACCAAACATGCAGTGCTCCGCAACAAAATTGATTCAGCGCAATTCTAGGCGCCGCCCGCTGGCGGTTGCAGAGGCAGAAAGGCTCTTTTTTCCCATAACAGTCGCGAGACTGTTATGGATTTTTCCCTGCAGAACAGAGCCGCGGTGGTTTAAGAATGTGGGCAGCCGATGCTGTGTCGACGATGCGCAATGAGCGGTTTGCCGGGCTGGCAGCAGGGGAAGATGGGGGATAAATAGCGCGAATTTATAATAATCTGCGGGCTATGAAAAATTTTATTGCGCTCTGATTTTATGCTACTGTCGCTCTAATAACTGAACATGTCGGTTTACTTATGTGAGGGGAAGAGATGAGAACGCTGACCGAAGAGCGAAGAAAAGCCATAATTAATGCCGCATCCGCTATTTTTCAGGAGATGGGGTACGAGCGTGCCTCGATGAATGAAGTCGCAAAACGCGTTGGCGGCTCTAAGGCGACGCTATACAACTACTTCTCTTCGAAAGAAGAGCTCTTTGAAACGGTGGTTCGTACCTACAGCACGCGTTTTCTGAGCGAGGCGGCAAGCGATCTCCTTGATGCTAAAAATGCCGGTTTGACGCTGGAGCAAAAGCTTATCCGGTTTGGCGAGCGCATGCTGCAGGTGCTTGCCGGAGATAACCAGGCGCTACAGATTTACCGGGTGGTCATCGGCGAGGCCGGGCATTCTGACATTGGCTCCCTTTTTATCGAATCAGGGGTCAGCGAAAGCATGGGGACGCTTTCTGTGGTTTTGGCGGAAGCGATGAGTAAGGGGGAACTGACGGAAGGCGACCCGGTAACAAGGGCTGCCCAGTTCACCGCCCTGGTAAAGGCCGAGGCCGATGCCATGATCCTCAAACGCGATTTACCGCACTATAGCACCGCCAAAATCAACCAGATGGTCAGAAACGGGGTGCACCTGTTTCTTTATGGCGCTCTTCCACGAAATGATTAAGCGAAACGGTCTGGCGGCCTTACGGAATCGGCGCGTTCACGTTCCGGTCCCGCAAGGCATCAGCGCGGGATCCTCCCGGATTAAGCCGCTTTTACGCCCCTTCGCGTCATGTTACCTGCAGGTCGACCGTGCTGAGTCGGCCCATTCTTCAGCCGTGCCTGCAATCGCGATCGCGAGCTGATTGACCAGCCGCTGGGCGAGCGGGAAAAGCCGTAAATAGTCATCGGGCGCGCTCAGGGTTAGCTGGCTCTGGCAGAGGAGTCGTCGCCGTTGATCGCCGCTCCTTGCTGAGAGGCTCCAGTCTGCATCAAGACGAACCCGATTCCCCGGCCAGAGATCAAAACGGCGAATCTGTATCTGTATCCTCACCCGCTGCTGTTCATCCGTCTTCGACAAGCCAGAAACATCCTGAGTGCCAAGCCGCTGGGCTATCTGGGGCGAAAGGGCGGAGTGCATCTCCTCGCTCAGCGGACTCAGCCACCGGTCATTATTGAGCACCAGCATTGAGCTGTCGCTCTGACGTATCACGACCTGCTTGATATCCAGCGGCGGCGGAACGCCGATCGGCAGAAGCTCAACGACAAAGGCCGCTCTTTTTGCCGGGCCGGCAGGGGGCGCGGGCAGCTGTAGCGTGTGGTTGCCGATCGGCGGAGAGGAGCAGCCGTTGATGGCGAAAATCATCGCCAGTGTGAAAATAAACGGCAGCAGTTTCATTGGCTTTTCCCTTGGTTAAAATCAGCGGTTTTCGGCGGAATCTCAGGCTCAGGGTCCTGCGGTGTTCCCCGCAGCAAGGCTTCCGGATGACGGTCGAGCTGGTCTGTCAGGTCGCGCAGCGACCTTAAGGTCCTGCCGGTCTCCTGAAGTACCTGCATCAGGTTGGCCATGAGGGGGGAGTCCTCAGCTATCAGGTCCTGCACGTCTGCGGTCGTATTTTGCGTTTGTTTCAGCAGCCGGTTGGCCACCGGCAGCGTCTCGCCGTTAACGATCCGCAGCGTTTTACTGAGCCCGGCGAGCGTGGTGTCGAGATTGTTGCCGATAGATTCCAGCGGCAGCTGATTCACTTTTGCGACAATTCCGGCGACCTGATCCTGAATTTTATCCAGGCCGCCGCTGACGGTAGGAAGCTGAAGGGGGCGAGCGGCCAGATCGAAGGCGACCTTCGGCGCATCGGGGATAAAATCGAACGTAATAAAAAGCTGGCCGGTCAGTAAACTGCCGGGAACCGCCTGCGCGCGAAGGCCTTGCGCGACCAGATCGCGGACGAAAAGCGCCGCGACGCGCTCCATATCCTCGGTTCCCGACGGATGGGGCAATTTTTTCACAAGCGGACCAATGCGGGACGGATAGACGTTAATGCCGACGATAGTCGGAAAGCGATAGCCCGTCGGAGCGTAATCGAGATCGATAGAGGTTACCCGACCAACCACCACGCTGGAAAACTGGACCGGAGCGCCGACGGCAAGGCCGCGAAGAGAGCGTTCGAAGCGCAGTTTGAACGCAATGGCAGGGCCATCCGGCTGAGCCAGCGCGCTTGCCTGGTCGGCGAAAAGAGCGTAGCGGACCCTTTCCCCGGCGCCTTGAGGATCGCTATGAGCGACGGATGCGAACGCAATACCCCCTGCCATAATGGTGGCCACGGTTTGCGTTTTCAGGCGCACGCCGTCAGCGCCCACGGAAAGGTCAATCCCGCTGACGTTCCAGAACCGCGTATCAGCCGCGACCAGTCGGTCATAGGGCGCGTCAATAAAAACGTTAAGAGTGACGCCGGCCCCGTCCTCCCGCAGATGGTATGACGCTACCCGGCCTACCTGCACCCGGCGGTAGTAAACCGGCGAACCAATATCGAGTGACCCCAGGTCGGCGGCGTCAATAATGAACTGGCTGCCCTGAACATCGCTGATGATTGTGGGAGGCGTTTCAAGCCCGCGAAATTCACGCTCGCTTTCGGTTGATTTCCCTCTGTCCATGCCAATATACGGGCCTGACAGAAGCGTATCGATGCCGCTGACGCCGCTGATACCGACACGCGGCCTGACTACCCAAAAGCGGGTATCTTTGCGGATCAGGCTCTCAGCGCTTCTTGCCAGTTGAACGCGCGCAAGCACCTCTGAACTATCGGCGCTGAGGATAATTTCTTTGACCGTCCCGACGTTGACATCTTTATATTTGACCGTCGTTTTTCCTGCCTCCAGGCCCGCAGCGCTGCGAAACGAAATGACGATCTCCGGCCCCTCGGTGAGTTTTGTTTGCAGCAGCATGGAAAGGCCCGTCAGCAAGGCAATTATCGGCACCAGCCATATCAGAACATTGCGCCAGCTGTGGCGGATCAACGCGGGTTCGCCCGGCAGCATTTGCTTCATTCATCACCTTCCCAGATTAATCTCGGGTCAAAACTTAAGGCGGATAGCATCGTCAGAAACACGACCAGACCAAAAAACAGGATCCCAGCCCGAGGTTCTGCTTCACTCAGGGAGGGGTACTGAACCAGTCCGCTGACGGTCGCGACGACAATGACGTCGAGCATCGACCAGCAGCCAATCCATTCCGTAATATGATAAAGCCGGGTTCGCTCTCTTCTGGCCCACGGACTGCGGATTGCAGAACTGACCAGCAGCGCGGCGATGGAAAAAAACTTCATGCAAGGGATCGCCACGCTGGCAATAAAGATAATTACGGCAATTCCGTACGAATCGGCATGCCAGAAATCCACCACCCCTTCCATAATCGTGCTTTCCTTTCCACCTCCAGGCAGGCGGGTAAACATCACGGGCAAAACGTTTGCCGGAACGTAAACAATAACGGCGGCGATGAGCAGGGCGCATGAGCGACCAAGGCTTTTTCTGTCAGGAGGGCGCTGCCGCGAACCGCAGCGGGGACAATATTGCGTGGTTTCCGGCGTTGGGCGAAACACCAGACGGCAACAGCGGCAGCCGGTAACCCCGGCCTGATGGGCAAGCAGGACTCTACGCATAGCCCCTCTCTGCTGAAGCCGCCGCCGGGCATACTATCCATAAGGGCCGCAGGTCGTAGCTGTTGACGATAATCATCAGTACTACGGAGGCGGCCAGCGCCCAGCCGCCGGCTCCGGGAGCCACGTCCAGCAGCGAAGATAGCTTAATCGCAGCAATCAAAAAGCCCAGCACGCCAACATCCGCCATGCTCCAGGGGCGTAGCCAGCTGAGGATTTTCATCAGCGAGATGAAACCCGGCGCCCGCCGTCTGAAATGGGCAAACGCGAGCAGCCACAGCAGAAGCAGGATTTGCATCAGCGGGGCCATAATCAGCAGAAAGGCCGTTAATATCGCCATCAGCGGGAAGCTCCCCGCCTGCGTCAGCGCCCATGCGGTCTGCCAGAGGGTGATTTCATTCCTGGCGCCATGAAAACTAATCATCATGACCGGATAAAGGCATGCCAGTGAAAAGGTGATAAGCGCAGCCAGGGTCAGCGGCAGCAGCAGGAGGGGGGCGGGGCTTCTGTTCTGCCACAGCAGCGTATGGCAGCGTTCGCAGCATGCGGTAGTGCCCGAGCCGTCAGAACGATAGCGGTAGAGGGCGCTGCATAGCGGACAAACGATAAGATGAGGGTATATTTTCATGGGTTTTATCAGCAGCGTTAAGTTACGGGGCGGCCAATATTGCAGGCCGCCGCCTTTAATCGAGAAGCGATGTCATCTGACGCTGTCGCTGGAGAGGCCGGTAAACGCAGCGGCTGAAGCCAGACCCACATCCCGGCGTTATGTCCGAACTCACCCGCTGAGGCGTTGAGCTGAGCGCGCTATTTGAGGGTTTCCGCCAGCTCTTGCGCACCTTTTTCAATCCCTACCTCCGCCGCGCTCAGAGAGCCGAAGGTGGCGGAGATATTCATCGCGTTCGGATACTGTTTTGCCACATAGGCGTGCAGCAGCCTGTTGGTTGCGGCGTCATAAATTTCGACGGCATAGTTCACATACCCGCTCAGCATGCCCTGTCCGCCGCGGATAGCCTGAACGATATTGTAGGGGCCGCCGGCGAGGTCAAATTTGGTAACGGTTCCGACAAACTGAGTGGTGGTATCCGCGCCGGTGAGCGTCAGCTTCAGACGGAGGGTTGTTGGGGAGGCGGCAGTCTCCTCACGAAAGCGGGGGCGTAATGCCGCAGAAAATTTCTCCTGCATGTCGCTGGCCAGCTTCTGCCGGTCAGATTGCGGCATATCGCCAAACTGATTGTCAGGTCCCTGATAAATCGTGACGGGGTCAATAATGATGCTGTCGTATTTTTTCCAGTCTACCCCGGGGCCGTAGCGGAAGGGGATACGATCGGACTCGTCGCCGGTGTTGGGGGTCAGGTGCGAGGATGAGTCGAGGCCAGCATAACGGACGGGATCGTTGCTCGCGCAGCCCGCGAGCAGCGCGACCGCAGCCATAAAAGTCAGGCGTATTGCCCGTGAGAAAGTGGTCATCTGAGTATCCTTAAAATAAGACGTTTATGACTTAAGCCTCGGGTAAGGCCGCCGGTAGCGCAGAAATCCGGACCTGTTTCAAAAGCGGGTCGTCAAGTCAGGTTTTGTTTATTTCTGAACTGTACGGTATAGTTTTGATCCAGCGTGAATGTCATGTCAAGAAAATGTTTCCCGATAAGACATTGCGTATCGGCTTATGAGTGACGAGGGGGAAATATGGGAACTGAGAACGGAAGTCGCGAACGGCTTCTCCGCGAAGCTGCCGCCGTTTTTGGTCAGGCCGGATATGATGCGCTCTCTTTCAGGCTGCTCGCCCTGAAGATAAACTGCCCGCAAACAATGCTCTGTTATCATTTCCGGGATCGCGAGACGCTCCTGAGTGAAATTATCCGCATCTATGCTTACGGACATCTCCACAGGGCGGTATCCGTGCTGCTCAAAACGGATGCCTGTAGCATCAGAAGGCGACTTATGCGTTTCGCCGTACAGATGCTGTTGGTTTTACGCAATGGCGAAAATGTGCTGGATATTTTACGTCGCACGGTAAGCGAGCTTCCCGGCAGAGGATTGACGGCTCTTCTCTTTGAGGCGGGTCTGCGGCAGGTGCATGAGATCCTGACGGATGTTATTGATAGCGCCATGCAGCATCGCGAGATTCGCTTTGGCGATCCCGGCCTGCTGTCGTGTCAGTATTTTGCACTGCTGAATAATATCATCGCAATTAATCTGTTGTTAAAAGAGAAGCCGCACGTCAGCGTGTGCCAGATACGGAAATCAGCCAGGGAGTCGGTAGATCTTTTTCTCGACGGAGCGCTGGCCTTGAGGGCAAAAGAGAAATATTCGGCCGAACACACGGCTGCTTCGGGCGCCTTGTTCAGCAGCGGTTGCCATTCGGGCGATAGCGCCGGTCCTGGGGACAAATAACGGCGTGCTTTTGGCAATCTTCCTCCTCCATGTCGGATTGCGCGGCGGTCCTGATAGCGAGGCGGCGCTTTAGCTACATCTATAACAGTTTTTATAAACTGCCATTTTTTATCAGCTGTTATACTATAGGCCACAACGTTCATCCGCGGACTCACCTATGAAAAAGTACCAACAGCTGGCACAGCAGCTGACCGAACAGATTGCGCTCGGCGTCTGGCAGCCCGGCGACCGCTTGCCCTCGCTGCGCGAGCAGGTGGTCAGCAGCGGAATGAGTTTCATGACGGTCAGCCACGCCTATCAGCTGCTGGAGAGCCAGGGGCGAATTATCGCCCGTCCGCAGTCGGGCTACTACGTTGCGCCCAGGCCGGTTAAGTCGCGCCAGCCGGCGCCGCCGGCGCAGGTGACCCGCCATGAATCGGTGGACATTAATACCTACATTTTTGAGGTGCTGCAGGCCAGCCGCCAGGCCTCGATGCTGCCTTTTGCCTCCGCTTTTCCCGATCCGCGCCTGTTTCCGCTCCAGCAGCTAAACCGCTCCCTGGCCCAGGTCAGCAAAACCGCAACGGCGATGAGCGTGATTGAAAACCTGCCGCCGGGTAACGACGAGCTGCGCCACGCGATTGCCCGCCGCTACGCGCTGCAGGGAATGAACATTTCGCCGGACGAGATAGTGATCACCGCCGGCGCGCTGGAGGCGCTCAACCTCAGCCTGCAGGCGGTTACGGAGCCTGGCGACTGGGTGGTGGTGGAAAATCCCTGCTTCTACGGCGCGCTGCAGGCG
>NZ_JAQGFU010000330.1:0-2839 GCF_030078455.1 Klebsiella sp. Ech2A
GGGTTGTTATCGACCGCATATTTCCCCTGGCCGACGCTGCCGAGGCTCACGAATTCGCCGAGACCGCAAAACCGCTTGGCCGCATCGTGATGAAGCCATGAGGCGCCGTAAGTCGCCACGCGCCGTTCATTGATGGATCTGCAGGCGGATGCCGCCGCGCCGGCTACTCTTCGCTCTGGCGACGCAGCATCTGCAGCGCCACCTGGCAGGCATTATTGACGTGTAGAGAGGCGATCGCCTGAGCCTGTTCGGCGTCCCGATCGCGCAGCGCCTCGGCTAACCGATCGATCTCCGCCAGGCTGGACGGCATACGATGCGGCTCCATCAGCGAGGTGGCGCGCAGGAGGTTCACTCGTGAATGCAGGCTGGTGAGGATCTCTTTCACCAGGCTGTTATTACAGTTATCGAAAATGATGTCATACAGGGCGGTTTTGGCGCGCAGCACCTCTTCCTGCTGGCCCGTCTCAGCGGCTGCGCGCAGCTGAGCCGCGGCCTGAGCGAATTGCGCGATGCTGGCGTCGCTGCCCTGCAGCGCAAACTCTCTGGCGGCAAACCCTTCCAGCACGCTGCGCAGCGCATACAGCTCTTCGGCCTCTTTCAGGGAGATACTGGCGACGGTAGGGCCCTTATGCGGCACGATGCAGATTAGTTTTTCCGCTTCCAGCTGGCGTAACGCCTCACGGATAGAGGTACGGCTCACCCCGAGGTTTTCGCACAGCTCGCGTTCGATCAGACGCTGACCGGGATGAAAGCGACCGGACATGATGGCTTCACGAAGGGCATTTTCCACCTGACGGCGCAGGGTATTCGGCCGGACTAAGTTCATCTCCGTGTTCATTTTTGTATTCCTGTATGACAAAAGACACCACAATTTGTACCACATCTTTCTGAGTCACAGCAAGCTACCCTGCTGTGACTCAGCTATTCAGCGCTGGTTCAGCGCCTGTTCCAGCAGCGGCGCCGCCGCTTCCGCTCCGTGCATGCCAATCAGGCTGACAATCTCCAGCACTTCCATAATCTCTTCCTTCGTGGCGCCGTAGCCGATTGCGTTGCGCATATGCAGCTTCAGGCCCTGCTCATACAGATGCGTGGCCGAGGCGTCAAAGGCACAGTAGATAAGTTCCTTAACTTTGGGTGATAGTACGCCCGTTCGCCAGGGGACGGATGAAAATTCGATATAGTATTCAAACAAATCTGGATCCAGCTCTAACAAACCGTCCCATGAGGCGTGCCAGTAGCCGCGGTTGGCAACAAAGCTCGCCTTCAGCTCCTGCTGACGCTCGGTCAGCGGCGCCGGCCCCTGGCGTAGCCCTTCCTCTTCCAGCACCTCCAGCAGCAGGGGGACGCCAATATTAGCCGCGTGGATCCCCAGCGTGCTGGTGAGCTCGAGGATTTCCACCAGCTCTTCGCGGGTCGCGCCGTATCTTAGCGCCACGTCGATATGGCGGCGGATCCCCGGCTGATAAATATGCGTCGAGGCCAGGCTGGCGCTGAGCGCGACCATGGCTTTAACTTTGTTTTCCAGATGATTTTTTCTTAACGGCACGCAGGCCAGCCGGTGCCAGGCCTGCAGGAAACCGGCATCAAGACGCAGCAGCGCATCCTGACCCTCTTCCCAGTAGTGATGCGCATCCAGCACCTGCTGGCGTAAATCGGGTTGGCTATTATTCATTGCGCCCTCTATCGACGGGTTGATTGTTCGTATTGGTCCTGAGTGACTTCGTCCTGCCATCCGGTTTTGCCGATCGAGGTCGCGGTATGCAGCATATAGCTATCCTGCGCCGCGCCGTGCCAGTGGCGTTCGCCGGCGGGGATCCATACGGTATCGCCCGCGCGGATCGGCTGTGCGCTTTCTCCGTCCACGCAAATCCAGCCTTTACCCGCGGTGACCTGCAGGATCTGACCCTGTTCGTGGGTGTGCCAGAAGGTGCGCGCCCCCGGCGTAAAAAAGACGTTGTTAATGGTGATCCCGTCGGCTGCCGGCATCACCACATCGGCCCAGACCTCACCGGTGAAGGTGGTTCCCCGTTTTTCGGAAGGTAAGTTCGCTTCGCGGCCATGAAAAATACGCATAATGTGCTCCGTATCAGTTATCGGAAGAAGAGAGGCGGATACCGCCGGAAATATCGCCGATGGCGTCAACCACGCGGTTGCTGATGGCGTCGCCGTAGCCCAGCGCGGTGGCCAGGCCGAAGCTGGCGAGCGGCCCGGCGCTGTTTAACGACGTGACGCCGAGCTGGTGCAGCAGATCGGTATACAGCACTAAATCCTTGGTCATCAGCTTGCCGGTTAATCCGCCTTCCAGGTAGTCGCCCTGCACGATCCGCGGGAAGCGGTTGAGGGTAGCGAAGTTCACCCCGCTGCTGCTGTTCAGCACGTCCAGCAGCCGCGGTAAATCGAGACCGGCCTTTTTGCCGGCGACCATCACCTCGGCGGTTGCCGCCAGGCTGACCGCATTGAGGAAGTTATTCAGCAGCTTGGTGGTGTGCCCCGCGCCGCTGGCTCCCATGACCACCACTTTGCTGGCGATGGGGGCGAACGCCCACTCAATCGCCTGGATGGCGGCCTCCTCGCCGCCGACCATCAGCGTCAGCTGGCCTTTCTCCGCCGCCGCGGCGCCGCCGGAGATCCCGGCGTCGATATAGGCGACGCCTTTGTCCCGCAGCAGGCCGTGCAGGCGGACGGTTGACGCCGCCGCGGCGGTACTCAAATCGACGATAATCTGCCCGCTGCGGCAATGGGCAAGCAGCCCCTCCTGCTGTAGCATCACCTTTTCGACGACTTTGCTATCCGGCAGCGACAGCCGGATCAGATCCCACTCCGCCGCCACCTGACCAAC
>NZ_JAQGFU010000331.1:0-2831 GCF_030078455.1 Klebsiella sp. Ech2A
GGACCTATGCCTGTTAAAGAGTGTTTGATTCTGGCGGCGGGACTGTCAACCAGAATGGGGACCTGGAAAATGATGCTGCCATGGAGAGAGGGGACCGTCCTCGACGGCGCCATCGCCAATGCGCTCTCATTCTGCGATCGGGTTATCCTGGTGACCGGATTCAGAGGAGCCGAGCTGCATCAGCGCTACGCGCAGCATCCAGATATTGAGCTGGTTCATAACGCGAGCTATCAGGAGGGGATGTTTTCATCCATTCGGGCGGGCGTAAAGCACATTAACGCACGCCATTTTTTTATCGCCCTCGGCGATATGCCGGCAGCCGGCGCTGGCGTCTATGCGACCCTGTGGCAGCAGCGCAAAGAGACGTGCCTTATCCCCGAGTATCAGCACGGCCGGGGTCATCCGGTCCTGCTGCCATTTTCGATTATTGAAAAAATAGTCGCTGCCGGCGCCGACGCTAGCCTCAAAACGGTTGTGCATCAGTTTGGTAGCCAAACGGTCAGCGTGGCAGAAAATGGCATTCACTGGGACGTTGATACCCCGCAGCAGTATCAGCAGCTGCTGGCCCGCTGCCGGGCTCGTCAGCACCAGCAACGCTGACGGGCCGAAGGCGATCTATTTGTCGATCCGCCCAAAGAGCGGATTCGTCTCCCTGCTCCCAGGCCGTGAACCCACGCATAAAGGCCAGCGAGTCCTCGGCTAATGGCGTTATTGCATCCGGTAACGGAGGCTAAGCAAAGCGAACCGATGCTGGCTTAGCTCAAGGCGCGGACGGAGAGGCTAATCCAGGTCACGGTGGCATTGATGGATAATGTCAGTTAGCGCGCTTTTTACCTGCGGGTCTCTTTTATCGTAGAAGAAATTGACCAGCGTCTGTTTGCCCGATTTACCCATGTCGATATTTGCTACCGCATCGTGGTCTCGCAGAAGGTTGTATCTTTTATCGCCGTTGGGCAGCGGATCGTCCTGCTCAAGATAAAACTGATGGCGGAGTGACTGATACTGCAGACATCCCTGGGTGCGGTCTACGCTGGCGGAGAAATATTCCTCTTTCAGCTCGGTATTTTTGACCTTATCGATAAAGCCAGAACATCCTGAGAGCATGGCCATAACGGCGGCCAGATAAATGATTTTAAACATCAGCGTTCTCTGCGGGTTAAAAAGGGGAAGGCGACGCTATTGTCCGCGAGTCCCCTTCAACCAGCCATCAACAATAACCGCTAAGGCTCTGTGGAGAAAAACGGGTTACGCGCCGCCGCGCAGCATGGTGCAGAAGGCGCAGTGGCAGCCGGGGACAGGCGTCGCGCTGCAGGTGCCTAAGGTGGAGGTCTGGAAACCGGCGTCGTTGTGGCTATAAAAATTGCTGACGATGTTATCTTCCGATTTTCTCAGCTCGGCGGTGCTCACCTCCGCAGAAGCCATGCTTTTGGCCTGGAAGGCCCAGGCCGTCGGGGAGCTAAAGGCAACGGTTAAAAGTACTATGCGATAAATTTTCATCTCAGAAGCGCGTCCCGGGCCAGTTATTGATGTAAAAACCCTACCACAGCGCCCGTTCGGCGCCAGCGCTATATTGCAGAATAAATACATTGTTACAATATAACATCCACCTTTACGCTGGTCGCAGGCTATCCAGGACCGGGCGCTTTGTTTATATTGCGGATGTTATCATATAACACCATCGGTTCTTCGTCTCAGCGGTGACTTCAGCAGATCGTTTGCCCGGGTTGCGTCGGGCAGGGACGGATCAACTGGAGAGTCTATGGCGCAGTCCCCCTCACCCGAGAGTCGCCCTCGGGCCGCTTCGCGAAGCCGGCGTTTGCTCATCGCGCAGGCTATTCTGTACGCCCTTCTCGCCATCGCTGGCGCGATTTATCTGTTCCTGGAACTGTTTGCCGTGACGGGATTCTGGCTACCGGTGACGCGCCTGATGCTCGCCGCGGTGCTGGTCGCGCTGGCGTTTGTCGAAAACGCGCTGCGCTGCGAAGGCGGCGGGAGGCAGGCCCCGCCGTCCGCCGGGAGCCCGGAGGACGAGCCGACGCTTCTGCGCCGGCTGCTGCCGGAAAACCTGCAGGCCTGGCTGCGCCATTTTCATCAGCATCTGGCCACCACCCTGATCGCCGCAGCGCTCGCCGGCGCCTTTGCTATCGCCAATATCGCGGACGCCCGGCCCGTTGACCTGGCCGACGCCCCGAGTCCGATCGCCGTCGGCTTCTTTATTCTGCTCTGCTTTACGCTGCTGCTGCTCGAACGCATGCTCAGCTTCCGCCCCCTTCGCGGCTGGCCTCATCGGCAGCAGCACGTGGGGCTTGCCCGCCTGATGCTCAGCCTCTTTCTGCTGCTCACCCTCTCCCTGCTGGCGGCGATGGCGTTCCCCGCCCCCGCGCTGTGGGGCATTAAGCTGGCGAGCCTGACGATCCTGCTGGTGGCGCTGGAGTATGCGCTGCGCGCCCTGGCCGCGATGGCCTCTCCCCCAGCGCCGGACTCCGCTCCCCGCTTTCTGACCCGCAGCCTGCTGGCCGCGCAGTATCAGTGGCCGCCGCGGCCGCTGCTGCACGCCCTGGACTCATTTCAGCAGCGCTTTGGCGTCGATCTGCGTCAGATCCACGCCTTTCGTCTGATGGGCCGCCGGCTTGTACCGGTGACCCTGGGCATCGCGGCGCTGGGCTGGCTGTTCAGCGGGCTAACGGAGGTGGGGCTGCATCAGCGCGGGATATACGAGCGTTTTGGTCGGCCGATCGCCGTGCTGGCTCCCGGCCTGCACGCCGGACTGCCGTGGCCCTTTGGCCGGGCGGTCGCCGTTGAGAACGGCGCGGTGCATGAACTCCAGCTCA
>NZ_JAQGFU010000332.1:0-2795 GCF_030078455.1 Klebsiella sp. Ech2A
GCTGCAGGGCACCTCGCTGTCGTGGGCGGCGAAAAAAGCCAGAGTGGTGGTCCCGCCGGTCGGCTGGCCCATCTCCCGGGTCGGGCTGGATATACATCCGGAGAATCCGTGGGAGCAGTTCGTCTATCAGCTCAGCGCCGATAAATGGTGCGTCGGCGCGGCGCTGCGCGATCTGCATATGCCGCCGGAAACGCGCATTGCCGCCCTGTTTCGCGATAACGCGCTGCTGCACCCCACCGGCAGCACCCGCCTGCTGGAGGGCGATATTCTGTGCGTGATCGGCCGCGAACGCGACCTGCCCGCGCTGGGTAAGATGTTCAGCCAGTCGCCGCCGGTGGCGCTCGACCAGCGCTTCTTCGGCGACTTTATCCTTGACGCCAGCGCCAGGTTTGCCGACGTCGCGCAAATTTACGGCCTCGACGGCGGGGAAGAGTATCGCGATCGCCAGCAGTCGCTGGGCGACGTGGTGCAGCATCAGCTCGGCGCGGCGCCGGTAGTGGGTGACCAGGTTGAGTTTGCCGGCATGGTATGGACGGTCGCGGAAAAAGAAGAGGACCACGTTCTGAAGGTGGGGGTTCGCGTAGCGAAGGATGAGGCGGAGTGATCCGCCTCACGGAAAGTTACGCCGTCACAACAGGGACGCGCGGCGCCAGAGCGCACATTAGCTCATAGCCGACGGTACCGCTGGCTGCGGCCACGTCGTCGATTTTAACGTCCTTGCCCCACAGTTCGACCGGCGCACCGATGCCGGCCTGTGGGCATGGCGTGAGGTCTACCGCCAGCATATCCATCGACACGCGCCCCACCAGCGTGGTGCGCACGCCGTCAACCAACACCGGCGTTCCCGCCGGCGCGATGCGCGGATAGCCGTCGGCATAGCCGCAGGCCACGATGCCAATCCGCTGCTCCTCCGTCGTGCGGTAGAGGCCGCCGTAGCCCACCGCCTCACCCGCCTTCAGGTTCTGCACGGCAATAATCTCGCTGCTGAGGGTCATCACCGGCTTCAGGCCGCTGTTAGCGATATCCTGCCACTGGCCGGACGGCGAGGCGCCGTACAGCACGATCCCCGGCCTGACCCAGTCAAAATGCGCTTCCGGGTGCCAGAGGGTCGCCGCCGAGTTCGCCAGCGAGCGCGAGCACGCCAGCCCTTCCGCCGCCTGCTCGATGCGGCGCATCGGCTCGACGATGCCCTGCGGATTTTCCGCGTCGGCAAAGTGCGACATCAGCGTCATTTCGCTGACGTTGCCCAGCGCCCGCAGCTGCTGCCAGACGGTATGGATGCGCTCCGGCATAAAGCCCAGCCGGTTCATACCGCTGTTGACCTTAACGTAGATATCCAGCGGAGCGTGGAGCTTCGCCTGCTGCAGCGCCTTGATTTGCCAGTTGCTGTGCACGCTGGTGGTCAGGCGATACTTATCAAACAGCGCCAGCTCGTCGGCGTGGAAGAAGCCCTCGAGCAGCAGAATCGGCCCTTTCCAGCCCTGCTCGCGCAGCAGGATCGCCTCTTCAAGGTTCAGCATCGCAAAGCCGTCTGCACCGCTGAGCGCATTCCACACGCGCGCCAGGCCGTGGCCGTAGGCGTTGGCTTTCACCACCGCCCACAGCCGTGAGCCCGGAGCCGCGCGCCGGACAATCTGCAAATTCTGCCTCAGGGCCGACAAATCAATGCTGGCCAGTACCGGACGAGACATGAAAACTCCTTAGTTGTGAACGCCGTGCAGGTGCTGAGCACGCGCCGGAGTGAAGCCCGGGCTATAGCGGGCGACGGCAAGATCGTCGTACGGAATAGCCGGCGTGCGACCCGAAATCAAATCGCTCAAAAGCTGTCCTGAGCCGCACGCCATGGTCCAGCCCAGAGTGCCGTGCCCGGTGTTGAGCCACAGGTTTTTATACGGCGTGCGCCCGACCACCGGCGTGCCGTCCGGGGTCATCGGACGAAGGCCGGTCCAGAAGGTCGCCTGCTCTACGTGGCCACCGCGCGGGAACAGATCGCGCACCACCATCTCCAGCGTTTCGCGACGCGGCTGCAGCAGATCTTTATTAAAGCCGACTATTTCCGCCATCCCGCCGACGCGGATCCGCTGGTCAAAGCGGGTAATCGCAATTTTGTAAGTCTCATCAAGGATAGTCGATACCGGCGCCCCGTCCTCCTCGGCGATCGGGATCGTCAGCGAGTAGCCCTTCAGCGGATAAACCGGAATGTCCACCAGCCCTTTCAGCATCGCCGTCGAGTAGGAGCCGAAGGCCATGACGTAGGCATCGCCTTTGACAATTTCATCGCCGCACTTCACGCCGGCGATCTGCTCGCCTTCGTACAGCAGCGCGTCCACCGGGGTATTAAAGCGGAAGGTGACGCCCGCCTGCTCCGCCATCGCCGCCAGGCGCGTGGTAAACAGCTGGCAGTCGCCGGTTTCATCGTTCGGCAAACGCAGGCCGCCGGTCAGCCTATGGCTCACCTCGGCTAAGGCGGGTTCGACTTCCCGCAGACGTTTCGCCTCCAGCAGCTGATACGGCACGCCGGCATCCTGCAGCACGGCGATGTCGCGGGTGGCGTTCTCATACTGTTTTTCGGTACGGAAAAGCTGCAGCGTCCCGCCCTGGCGCCCTTCATACTGGATGCCGGTGCTTTCGCGCAGCGCCTTCAGGCAGTCGCGGCTGTACTCCGCCAGGCGCACCATGCGGCCTTTGTTTTCCATATAGTGGCGGGTGTCGCAGTTGCGCAGCATCTGCCACATCCATTTTAGCTGGAACTGCGTGCCGTCAAGGCCGAACGACAGCGGCGCGTGGCGCTGGAA
>NZ_JAQGFU010000333.1:0-2774 GCF_030078455.1 Klebsiella sp. Ech2A
CGCTGATGCCGAGCGTGACCGACCCGGCGATCCGCCTCTTCAGGACCGCGATGCGCTGCGAGGCGGCGCTCCACTCTGCCGGAAGGTCGCCGAGTTTTATCGAACCGACGTGGTTGAGGTTCGACAGGGCGACCAGCAGGTCGTCGGAAAAGTGAAACCCGGTGGTTGCCGGATTGTCGTAGACGCACAGCGGGACCGATAGCCCGGCGGTGACGCGGTCATACAGGCGAAACGCCTCGTCGGCGCCCAGTTTCTGATACGACAGCGGCGCCAGCAGCACGCCGCTAACGCCGGCGTTTTGCGCATCCTCTGCCAGCCTCATGACCTCATCTGCGCTGATGCTGCTGATGCTGGTCATCAGCGGAATACCGGACGCGGCGCCGACGGCGAGGCGGGTAACCCTGAGTCGCTGCTCGCGGGTCAAATAGGCGTAGCTGCCGGTCGAACCCAGCGCGCCTATAGAATCCACGCCGGCATCGACAAGGTTTTCAATCAGTGACACGAACGACTTTTCGTCGATCTCTGCCCCCGCCAGCGGAGTAAGAGGGAATGCGCTCAGGCCTGTAAACATCGTTGATTCCTTTTAAAAAAATGGGAGTAACCCAGGCGACCGCTGCGTTTTAGCGGGCAAAATTTCGCGATCCGCTTACGCACAGAATAACGCCTATGGTGACGAAAACCATTACCGGACTGACCGTTTCATGCAGCAGGACCGCCGACAGCGCCAGGCCAAAGAACGGCTGCAGCAGCTGGAGCTGGCCGACGGCGGCAATCCCGCCGATAGCCAGCCCTTTGTACCAAAAAATAAAGCCGATCAGCATACTGAAAAGCGATACGTACCCTAACGCCGCCCAGGCCGGGGCGCTAATGCCGCTGAGGGTTGCCGGCAGGGTTATAGCGGTAGCGATCAGCATGAAAGGCAGGGCGATAATCAGCGCCCAGCCGATGGTCTGCCAGCCGCCGATGGCGCGGGTCAGCTTTGCGCCCTCGGCGTATCCCAGACCGCAGACAACGACGGCGGCCAGCATCAGCAGATCGCCGGTCAGCGACGCCGAAGCGCTTTGCGCGAGCGCGAAGCCCACAACCAGCAGGCTGCCGATGACCGAAAAGATCCAGAAGGCCTTTTTGGGCCGTTCACCGCCGCGCAGAACGCCGAAAATGGCCGTGGTCAGCGGCAAAAGGCCAAGAAACACGATGGAGTGTGCGGCGGTGACGTGCCGCAGGGCGAGGGCGGTCAGCAGCGGAAAACCCACCACCACCCCCAGGGATACGACGGCCAGCGCGACGAGCTGCGAGGCGCGGGGACGCCGCTGGCGAAAGCACAACATCAGCGCGCAGGCCACGACTCCGGCGATAGACGCGCGCAGAAAGGTCAGAAAGAAAGGGGCCATCTCCAGCACCGCCACGCGGGTGGCGGGCAAAGAGCCGCTGAAAATAATCACGCCGAGCAGGCCGTTGAGCCAGCCGGAAACGGCGCCGGGGTCGGCTTTATGTACCGCTGAATTTACCACTGTAACCTCATCTGTTTGTTCACGTTTACGGGCTTGAGCATGGGGTCAGCGGATGGTAGCCTCGCTCATCTAATACAATCAAATTATTGTCATGGATACATTTGATGAAAGCCCGCTACAAAGGCATTGTTGATCAATTCGCGGAGGCGATTCGCAACGGCGAGATGTCGCCGGGAACCCGCCTGCCGACGCACCGGCATCTCTCCGCACGGGAGCATATCTCTTTGGCGACCGCGACCCGGGTCTACAGCGAGCTGGAGGCGATGGGGCTGGTGAGCGGTGAAACCGGGCGCGGCACCTTTGTCAGAGAGCGGTCGCTGCCCCCGGGCCACGGCGTCGATCAGCAGACGGTGGCGACGGACGTGCTCGACCTGAATTTTAACTATCCGGCGCTGCCGGGGCAGGGAGAGATGCTGCGCGACGCGCTGCGGCAGCTTTCGGCGGCCGGCGACATCGAGTCGCATCTGCGCTATCAGCCCCACGCAGGCAGGCTCGGTGAACGCGAGATTATGGCCGGGCACTTTTACCGGTACGGATTTCGGCCGACGGCGGACAATCTGCTGATCGTCAACGGCGCCCAGCACGGGCTGACCGTCACGGTGATGGGGTTGCTGAGGCCCGGCGACGTCGTCGCCGTGGATGCGCTGACCTATTCGGGGTTCAAAGCGCTGGCGGAGCTCTACCATCTTGAGCTTATCGCCATCCCGTCCCTCGCCGATGGCCCGGATTTAGCGGCCCTCAGGCAGATCTGTCAAAAAAGACGCGTCCGGGCGGTCTACGTCATGCCGACGCTGCACAATCCGCTGGGCTGGGTACTTAGCCGCGCCCAGCGCAAGGCGCTGGCCGGGATCGCCCGCGCCCACGATCTGCTGATCGTCGAAGATACCGCCTACGCCTACCTGGTGCGACGGCCGCCGCCGCCGCTGGCGTGCTATGCGCCAGAGCGCACCGTCTATATCAGCGGATTTTCAAAAAACGTGGCGACCGGCCTGCGGGTCGGGGTGGTTATCTGCCCGGAAGGCTATCGCTCCGCGCTGGAGAGAGCGATTCGCGCCACGACCTGGAATACCCCTTCCGTGCTGACGGCCCTGGTCTGCGGCTGGATCCAGGACGGCACCGTCAGGCGCTTTGAAACGCTAAAAAGAGCCGATGCGCGCCGGCGGCAGGCGGCGTTGAGGGAGACGCTGGGCGATCTTCCCTGCGTGAGCCATCCGGACTCCTATTTTGCCTGGCTGCCGCTGCCGGATGAGGCGAGGGCGGATC
>NZ_JAQGFU010000334.1:0-2769 GCF_030078455.1 Klebsiella sp. Ech2A
CTTTATGGCGAATACGGTAGTAGTGGGTGGCGGTACCGACGTCGGTGGTCCGCCGCTCGCCCGTTACGTCGTCGTTTTTCACCTCCCGCAGGCCGGCGATCGCCAGGGTACCGCCGGAGATGACCTGGCTTTTATCGTTCAGCAGGCGGTCGCCGGTGAGCGTTATATTGCCGCCAGCGAGGATCTTCGCCGGGTCGGATTCGAGGATCCGCGTCTCTTCCACCGTACGGGTATAGTCGAACTGGTTGAAGCTATCGTTATTGCTGCCGGTGTCGTCCGGGGTATTCAGATTGCGCAGGCCGTCGGCGGAGTTACCGTCGACAAACACGCCGTCGTCCGCGGCGTTCCAGCGGTTGGGGGAGCCGGTGTGCTGATATTCAGTTACCTGTTCCTGAGAAACGGTGACGATCCCGGTAGTGAAGCGATCGTTGATGTTGTTGATCTGCCCGGCGGCGATCGTCATATCTCCGGCGGATTCGATCGTCGCGCTGTGGTTATCGATCGTTCCCGCCCGGCCGATCGCGGCGCCGTTATCCCCCAGCGCGCCGCCAATCAGCAGATCGCCGCCGCTGTAGATCAGCCCATGATCGCGGTTGTTCAGGGTCTGTACCCCGAGGTCGACGCGCTCGCGCCCGGCAAGGGTCGCCGCCGTGCCGTTTTCCGCCAGGTTGTTGAAGGTGACGGCATTGACGCCAATGGCGTTGCCGTAGATGCGCCCGCTGCCGCTGTTGGTGAGGGTTCCGGCGTTAATTCGCGTATAGCCGCCGTCGATCAGCCCGGCGTTGAACAGCGTGTCGCTGACGTTAAGCGTGTTTTGCCCGGCGTTAATTTCGCCGCTGGCGCCGTTGCTCAGGCTGCGGCTGGTGAGGTCGAGTCTGCTGCCCGCCAGCAGCTTACCGCCGTTGGTGATATCCCCCGCGGAGGCGAGCGTGAAGCTGCCGTTGGCCACCATCGTCCCGCTGTTATTCAGCGACCGGCGGCTGCTCAGAGCCATATCGCCGAGCGACAGCAGCTGACCGCCGCCGTCGAGGCTATCCGCGTCGATGCGCAGCATCTCGCCGGCTTTCACGGTGCCGCCCTGGTTCAGCAGCGCCAGCCCGTCGCCGCGAATATCTACCGTCCCGGAGGCCGCCAGCCCGCCGCTGCGGTTGTCGAGCTCGCCGCCGTTGCGCACCGTCAGCGATTTATCGGCCAGGATCATCCCGCTGTGGTTATCGAGCGCCTCGGTGGCGAGCGCGATGTTCTGCGCCTCCAGCCCCTGATTGTCGCCTAGGGTGTTGTGGTTGATAAGCCGGGCGGCGGCGAGCGTGAGCGTCGCGCCGCTGCGCATCAGCCCGGAAATATTGTCCACGATGCCGCGGGCGCTATCGATCAGCAGATCGCTGACGCTCTGGATCTCTCCGCCGCCGTTGTGCAGCTGCTGGCTACGCAGGGTGGCGGCTGCGCTGCTGATGATGCTGCCGCTGCGGTTGCTGATGTCGTCCGCGGCGAGCGTCAGGCTCCCGCCGCTCTGGATCAGGCCGCTGCTATCGTTGACCAGCTGCCCGCCGTTAACGCTCAGCGCCCGCTGCGCCGCCAGCTGGCCGCCCTGGTTGTCCAGCCGGTCGGCGCGGAGCAGGGCGTCTGCGTTGCTGAACAGGATGCCCTGGCGGTTATCGAGGGCGCTGACGCCAACGTCGAGCGCGCCGCCCGCGCCGACGATCCCGCGAGCGTTGTCCAGCGTGCCGCCGCTCAGCGTCATCGCGCCCAGCGCCTTCAGGCTGCCCTCCTGGTTCAGGAAGGTGCTGAAGCTGGCGTTCAGCGCCTGCTCCGCGGCGAACTGACCGGCACGGTTATCAACATCGCCCCCTTTGAAGGTGAGCGTCCCGCCGCTGGCGAGGTAGCCGAACTGGTTATCGAGCGCGCCGCTGTGAATAGCCAGCGCGCCGTGCGAATACAGCGAGCCGGACCGGTTGTTGAAGGTGCCGTCGGCGAGCGCCAGCGTGGCCCCGTCGGCGACGATAACCCCCTGCTGGTTATCCAGCCCGGCGGCGCTGATGGTCTGCGTTTTGGCCGCTTCGATGCGCCCTTTGCCGTTGCTGACCGCCTGCTTGCTGCGGATCTCGCCGCTGCCGGTGGCGGCGGAGATCAGCCCCTTGCTATTGTTGAGATCCCCGGCATTGATCCGGTTATCGCCCGCCGCGGCGAGGGTGCCCCGGCGATTATCCAGCGTCGCCCGGGTCTGCGCCGTCAGGCTGCCGCCCTGCGCCGCCAGCACTTTCCCGCTGCGGTTATCGACGGCGTGCGCCGTGAGCTGAATATCGCCGTTGGCGGCAATTTCACCTTCCTGGTTATCGATATCGCCCGGCAGATTAACCGCCAGAGCGCCGCCGCCGGTCTGCACCAGCTTGCCTTTGTGGTTCGAAAGATGCTGCGCGGAGAGGGTTATCGCGTCGGCGCTGAGCGTGCCGCCGTCGTTGTTGAGCGTTTGGCCGCTGCGCAGGGTCAGATCCCGGGCGCTGACCCCGGCGTTTTGCGTGAGCAGGTGGCCCGCGCCGCTGTCCAGCTCGACCCGCTGGCCCTGGGTCTGGCTGCCGCTGACGTCTACGCCCTGGCCGCTGGCGTGCAGGTTTCCGCCGGCCAGCGTCTGGCCGTGGACGCTCAGCTGGCCGTCGGCGTGCAGCCGCAGGTCGCCGCTCTCCGCCAGTTTGCCGTCATTTTGCACCCCGGCGGCCAGCACGCTGCCGCGGCTGCCGGTGAGGCTGGCTGCCTGAATGTCCAGGTTATGGC
>NZ_JAQGFU010000335.1:0-2750 GCF_030078455.1 Klebsiella sp. Ech2A
CCTTTTGCAGAAAGCGGCGGCTGCGGGCG
Source organism: Klebsiella sp. Ech2A (assembly GCF_030078455.1). Taxonomy (NCBI): domain Bacteria; kingdom Pseudomonadati; phylum Pseudomonadota; class Gammaproteobacteria; order Enterobacterales; family Enterobacteriaceae; genus Klebsiella; species Klebsiella sp. Ech2A. The sequence continues at coordinate 30 of NZ_JAQGFU010000335.1, forward strand.
TGCTGCGGCCGGGCGAAAAACTCCGCCGGCGGCGCCACTTCGAGGATATCGCCGCCGTCGATAAACACCACCCGATCGGCAATCTCGCGGGCAAACTGCATCTCGTGGGTGACCACCACCATGGTGATGCCGCTGTGGGCCAGGGTTTTCATCACCTGCAGCACCTCGCCGATCATCTCCGGGTCGAGCGCCGAGGTGGGCTCGTCGAACAGAATAATTTGCGGCGAAGAGGCGAGTGCGCGGGCGATGGCCACGCGCTGCTGCTGGCCGCCGGAGAGCTGGGCCGGCATCTGGCTGGCCTTATCCTCCAGCCCCACCTGCTGCAGCAGCTCCAGCGCCCGCTGGCGGGCGGCATTTTTCGTCCAGCCGTGCACGCGCTCCAGCGCCAGGGTGATGTTTTCCTGCGCCGTCAGGTGGGCGTAGAGATTAAACTGCTGAAACACGAACCCGACGCGGCTGCGCAGCTGGCGCAGCGCGGCGGCGGTAAGATGCCGGGTTGGCCTGCCGTCGATCAGGATCTCGCCGTCGCTCAGGGTTTCGAGCTGGTTGATCAGGCGGATCAGCGTTGATTTCCCCGATCCGGAAGGGCCGAGGATCGCCACCACTTCTCCGGGATTTATCTGCAGATCGACGCCGTTAAGCACCCGATGTTCGCCGTAGCTTTTTGCCGCTTTACGCAGTTCGATACTGGCATTCTGCAGATGTGAAAAATCCGCGGCCGAGGCCGCGGAGCGTGAAAATAAACCCGATAACATATTATTTAGCTTCTATGGTAAACGCGCGCGGCTGTGGGGTTTTGGTCGCCGGGCCGAACCAGACGTCGTAAATTTTTGCCGCCTGGCCGGATTTCTCGAGGTTCACCAGCTCGTCGTTCACCGCCTTCAGCAGCGCCGGCTCGCCTTTCTTCACGCCGACGCCGATCTCCTCTTTGCTCAGCAGATCGGGGATGATTTTAAAGTTGGCCTTATCCGGCGCCTCCGCCAGCAGGCCGGCGAGAATGGTGCTGTCCTGGGTAATCGCCTGCACGTTGCCGTTACGCAGCGCGGTCAGCGCCAGCGGAATATCGTCATAGGAGAGCACGCGCGACTGCGGGAAGCGCTGGTGCAGCGCCTGCTCGCCGGTGGTGCCTTTTACCGCCCCGATGCGCGCTTTGCCGTAGTCGTCAAGCTTATCCGCCGATTTAGCCGGCACAAGGAACTGCTGGCCGGTGACAAAGTACGGCGTTGAGAAATCAATCACCTGCGCGCGTTCCGGGGTGATGGTGATATCGGCGACGATCAGATCGGCCTTACCGGACTGCAGCAGCGGAATGCGGTTGGCCGGGTTGGTGGCGACCAGCTCCAGCTTCACGCCGAGGGATTTAGCCAGCGCCTGGGCGAAATCAACGTCATAGCCGACGATCTGGTGCGTTTTCGGGTCAACCGAGCCAAACGGCGGGTTGGCGTCGAAGGTGGCGACTTTTACTACTCCGGCGGCTTTGATATCCGCCAGCTGGTCGGCCTGAGCCTGTGCGGCAAGCACCAGAATGCCCAGCGCCAGTGCAATTTTTGTTTTTGTCTTGCGCATTATTATATCCCCTGAGTCCCTGTATATGTTTTGTGGTTATTACGCTCCCACAAACAGGCCGCTGACGGCAAAGAAGAAAAAGTTCTTATCTATAGCGAAAAAGAACTTAGCGAGATCATGGGTATTGGCGCAGGGCGGCGCCCGCCCGGCGGCCCTGGAGAAGACGCGTAATATGCATCTTCCGGGATTGAAAAGACGGAATTGATATTTCCCGAGCGGCGCAGGCTGTGGTTGAAATAGACCCAGGCGAAACGCTTCCCGACGGAGGAAAAAATGAAACTCGCACTATGGCAACGAATGACGCGCTGGCTGGCTTCGCTATCTCACGCTGAAGCCGGACAGCAGGATACCCAGCGAATGATGGAGGCCATATTACCGGTCGCCAGCCTGTACGGCATTGATATGGGGAATGTTGAAACACGGTGGTTTCGCCATGATAAAACATACTGAGCGGCGCAGGACGCGTGAAGCCTACTGGAACGAGGTGTGCTTTGTGTAGCACAAGGCTGCTTGCGGTTGCGGCGACCGAACTCATCTGCCGCAGCCCCGAGCAGCTTTAATCTTTCCCGATGACCAGGGGTTTCACCCTGCCATGCAGTGCCGGATTATCGCTTTCATCCTTCAGACGCACGCCGGTCAGTCGGCGCAGAAAAGCCTGCTCCAGCAGCCACGCCAGCTTAAAGGCGGCGGCATCATAGCCCAGCCCTTCCGGGCGAATATTCGAAATACAGTTGCGCTCCGACTCCAGCCGCTGACGATGCGGTTGCCAGGTCAGGTAAACCCCGAGGCTGTCCGGTGACGAAAGCCCCGGCCGTTCGCCAATCAGTATCGCCACCGCGCGGGCCCGCAGCGTTTCGCCAATATCATCCCCCAGCGCGACCCGAGACTGATGGGCCAGCACCACCGGCGCGAGGCTCAGCCCCAGCGTCTGCAGGTAGGGCAGCAGGGCGCGGATCAGCGGCAGGGCCTGGCGCTGCACCGCGTAAGAGGAGAGCCCGTCGCCGATAACCAGCAGCAGGTCGGCGGGACGCGCGCCGCTGGCGGCGAGGTCCGAGCGGCTCTCGTCGTTCAGCCGTCGCCCCAGATCCGGGCGGTTAAGGTAGATATGCCGATCGGCGGCGGCGCTGTGCACCGTCAGCGACGAGAGGCCCATCT
>NZ_JAQGFU010000336.1:0-2747 GCF_030078455.1 Klebsiella sp. Ech2A
CTCTGCACCGGCGGGCAGGTTGCCTGCCGGTTTGGCGGCGAGGAGTTTGTCGTATTCCTCCCGGATACCGGCCTGACCGCGGCGGCAGAAGTGGCGGAACGCATCCGGGTGGGGATTGAAAATGCCGATTTCCCCCACGCCGAAAGGGTGACCATCTCCCTCGGCGTTGCCGGGTTCAGCGATAGCGAAAATGACGTTTACAGCGTCCTGCGCAGGGCCGATTTGGCGCTCTATGAAGCCAAACGATCCGGCCGCAACGCCGTGGTTATCGCCGACGCCGAAGGCTTTTCCCGCATCTGAACGGCCGAGAATTACTGCGCCACGCAGGTGCCATAATGCTGAGAGGCAAAAATGCCTCCCGGCATCACCATATTGCGGCTATGCACCGACTCACCGCTGCGCGTCATTGTCGTCACGGTGACGTTGCCCACCTCTGAGGTTTCAATAAAGGACATGCCATCGACGCCATTAGGCACGATGGCTACCTCGGCCGAACCGACGTTTCCGGCGATATAGGCCTTATTCGTTCCGCTATCGATAATAAACGTAAATACCAGCGGATTTTTAGCCGCATGATTGCCGCTTTGGTCGCTATAGGTCGGATAAGAACACTTAACCGACGTTGTTTTGGCCGCTGCCGCAAACGATATGCCACACAGCGCCAATGCGGCCAAAATACAGCCGCCCGATATATTCATTGCTCATCCCTTTTATTGATAACCCCACCCGCGGCGGATAAAGCGATCGTACCGCGCTAATCTGCCGTCCGGCCGCGCCATTTTTTATGCGCTAAGGCAATTTTTTCTGTAGAAACCGCATCGACAACGCCCTCTTCAAATCTGCGCGCGTTGGCTAATGATAAATCCCGTGCCGCCTTTTTCTCCAGCTCTCTTGATGATTGCTCGTTCAGCGCCCCGCTCTTCAGCAGCCGAAGCCTTATTGCCAGCTGCCGTTTAGCCTCCGCTCTGTTGCGGGGCGGGATCTTCAGCGCCTCGATATCCGCCTGAAGACTTAACATAGCGGGAGAATTTTTTCCTGCCGAAATCAGCCGTCCGATACTGCGTTTTTTTGACATCACTTAAATCCTTAAACCGCCCGGCAGGACACCGCTATATGATTGAACCAGGCGATCCTGAGCTCAACGGGATTTATGACAGCGCAAGCACGACACGTTCAGTTTTATCGGTCTGCTTCCTGTCGCCATATCATGACCGAATTCATTAGTTTTTCTGCATAGTTTTTTCAAAAGCTTAGCCCCTCGGTCGATTTTGCGGGTTGCCCAAATCGGCCGACTGGAGTATGCCTGTATGAGTTTTACCCTCTAACCGACTCACCAGGAGATTTTCCATGAGCAAGCTTGGAATTAATGGATTTGGTCGTATCGGACGTCTGGTATTACGCCGCTTATTGGAAGTTAACAGCCCGCTGGAGGTGGTAGCCATTAACGACCTCACCTCGCCAAAAGTGCTGGCCTATCTGCTAAAACATGACTCTAACTACGGTCCCTTCCCGTGGAGCGTGGACTTCACCGACGACGCCCTGATCGTTAACGGTAAGAGCATCACCGTCTACGCGGAGAAAGAGGCGCGGAACATTCCGTGGGAAAGCGCGGGCGCGGAGCTTATCGTTGAGTGCACCGGCTTCTATACCTCGACGGAAAAAGCCCAGGCCCACCTCAGCGCCGGGGCGAAAAAGGTCCTCATCTCCGCCCCCGCCGGGGAGATGAAAACCATCGTCTACAACGTCAATGACGACACCCTCACCGCGGACGACACCATTATCTCCGTCGCCTCCTGCACCACCAACTGCCTGGCGCCGATGGCGAAAGTGCTCCACGATGCGTTCGGCATCAGGCTCGGCACGATGACCACCATTCACGCCTACACCGGTACCCAGTCGCTGGTGGACGGCCCGCGCGGCAAGGATTTACGCGCCTCGCGCGCGGCGGCGGAAAACATCATCCCGCACACTACCGGGGCGGCGAAGGCGATTGGTCTGGTGATTCCGGAGCTCAGCGGCAGGCTGAAGGGCCACGCCCAGCGCGTGCCGACCAAAACCGGGTCGGTCACCGAGCTGGTGTCTATTCTGGAGAAAAAGGTCACCGCCGAAGAGGTCAATCAGGCGATGAAGAACGCGGCGGCGAATAATGAATCCTTCGGCTATACCGAAGAGGAGATCGTCTCTTCCGACGTGATTGGCAGCCATTTTGGTTCGATTTACGACGCCACCCAGCTCGAAATCGCCGAGGCCGGCGACGTTCAGCTGGTCAAAACCGTGGCGTGGTACGACAACGAATACGGCTTCGTCACCCAGCTCATCCGCGTGCTGGATAAGTTTGCTAAATAGGTTCACGAAAGCGGACGGCCGTCGGCTGTCCGCTTCTTCATCCGCCGCTTAGGCCTGTAAATAGACCACCTGGGTCTGCAGGTACTCGTTCAGACCGTGGCGGCCGTCGGCGCCGCCGATGCCCGATTTGCGCCAGCCCGCATGAAAGCCCTGCATGGCCTCAAAGTTTTCGCGGTTGATGTAGGTTTCGCCAAACTTCAGCCCCTTAATCGCCTTCATCGCCACGTTCAGGTCGCGCGTATAGATGGACGACGTCAGCCCGTAGTCGCTGTCGTTGGCCATCGCCAGCGCCTCCTCAAGCGTGTCAAATGCCACCACCGGCAGCACCGGGCCAAAGGTTTCTTCGTGGACGATATCCATCTCCTGGCGCACGTCCAGCAGCAGCGTCGGCGGATAAAAAT
>NZ_JAQGFU010000337.1:0-2688 GCF_030078455.1 Klebsiella sp. Ech2A
GCTGCTGCGCGTCGCGCGCCTGCTGCTGGAACGCCGCCCGCCAGCCTGCCAGGGCATTGCCCCACTGACGATAGCGGTCGTTGGCCTTCAGCCATTCGGCGAGCGATTTCTGGGTTTGCTGCAGCTGGCTCGTTTGCTGCTGCGCCGCGAGACGAATGCCCGCCCGCAGCCGCAGCCGATCGTGTAAGCGAGTATTTACTTCTTCCACCTGGCGGCGGGTCTGCGCCAGCGCCTCGGTCTGCTCCTGCTGTCGGGTCCACAGCGGACGCAGCTGGTCGGCAGGCTGCGCCTGCTGCAGCGCCGCCAGCTGCGGCTGGGCCTGCTCCAGCGCCTGCTGCGCCTCGCGCAGTCGCGCCGCGGTCTGGATCTCGTCGCGGCTTAGCTCCTGCTGGCGCAGCAGCCATTGCAGCGTATTTTGCTCCCGCGCCTGCTCGGCGAGGCGCTGCTGTTCTTCAGCAGTAAGTACTTGCAAACTTTGCTGCAGCGCCTGCTGCTGCTCGTCGCTTAGCAGCAGAACGCCGGAGGCCTGGGCCTGCAGCTTTTCCAGCTCGCTGCGGGCGAGCTTGTGCTTTTCAAACACCAGGGCGGAGATCTGACCGTAAATTTCGGTGCCGGTGAGCTCCTCCAGCAGCTCCGCGCGCTCTTTGGGTTTGGCGTTAAGAAAGGCGGCGAACTGGCCCTGGGAGAGGAGCATCGAGCGGGTAAAGCGGCCGTAATCGAGGCCAGTGAGCGAGGCGGTCATCTCCAGCTTGTCTTTGACTTTGTCGGCCAGGATTTGCCCATCGTCGCAGCGGGCCAGCTCGACGCGGGGCGCCTGCAGGTTGCCGTCGGGCTGGTTGCGCGCGCGGTTCTGGCTCCAGAAGGCGCGGTAGGCGGTGCCTTTGACCTCAAACTCAACTTCTGCCAGGCATTCGGCGGTATTGCGGGTCATCAGATCGTTTTGCGATTGCGACACGCTGCTCAGACGCGGCGTTTCGTGGTACAGCGCGAGGCAGATAGCGTCCAGCAGCGTCGTTTTCCCGGCCCCCGTCGGCCCGACGATCGCGAACAGTCCGTTGCTGGCGAAGGGTTCGGCGGTGAAATCAATTTTCCACTCGCCTTTTAGCGAATTAAGGTTTTTAAGACGCAGGCTCAGAATTTTCACAGGTGCTCCTCACCGTTCAGGGCGTGCAGCGTTTCGTTAAACAGCTGCTCGAGGCGCTGCTGCTGCGGCTCTTCGAGATCCTCCAGCGCCAGGCGACGGGCAAAAACCTCCTCAACCCGCAGTTCGCCGCCGCCCTCGCCGCCAGCCCCTTTGCCGACCGGCAGGCGTTTCTCGACGCCCTGCTCGACGAAGAGACCCGCCAGCGCCTGGAGCAGCTCAGGCAGACGCTGGAAAATACGCTCCAGCAAAACGGCGCTCTCGCCCTGCGGGCCCGGGAGGCGCTGGCGCAGCATCGACAGCAGCCGCCGGCGGAGGCCGACATCGCCCAGCCGATGGAAGAGGTCGAGGCCCGCTTACGGCAGCTGGCCCCTCTGCTGCGGGAAAACAGCGCCCGTCAGGGGGAGATCCGCCAGCAGCTGAAGCAGAACGCCGAGAACCAGCAGCGCCAGCAGGCGCTGCAGCAGGAGATCGCGCTCGCCGCGCAGCAGATGGAGGACTGGGCGTGGCTCAATTCGCTGATTGGCTCGAAAGAAGGCGATAAATTCCGTAAATTTGCCCAGGGGCTGACGCTGGATAACCTTGTCTGGCTGGCTAATCATCAGCTCAACCGCCTGCACGGTCGCTATCAGCTGCAGCGCAAGGCCAGCGAAGCGCTGGAGCTGGAGGTGGTCGATACCTGGCAGGCGGACGCGGTGCGCGATACCCGCACCCTCTCCGGCGGCGAAAGCTTCCTCGTCAGCCTTGCGCTGGCGCTGGCGCTATCCGATCTGGTGAGTCATAAAACGCGCATTGATTCGCTGTTCCTTGACGAAGGATTCGGTACGCTCGATAGCGAAACGCTGGATACCGCGCTGGACGCGCTGGATGCCCTCAACGCCAGCGGCAAGGCGATCGGCGTGATTAGCCACGTCGAAGCGATGAAGGAGCGTATCCCGGTGCAGATCAAGGTGAAAAAAATCAACGGGCTGGGATACAGCCGTCTCGATAAGGCCTACGCGGTGGAGTAAAACGCCAACCGGCCTCCCGGCAGCGCGGTGCCGCCGGGAAGCCGGAGTCGAGTGCCTCTCCTCAGCCGCCTACAGCGGCCACAGCCAGGCCGCGCCGCGCACGCCGCTGGAGTCACCGTGCAGCGCTTTACGGATCGGCGTTTCACACTCGCCGCCAAACACCCACCCTTTCACCAGCGCGGGCACCGTCTGGTACAGGCGCTCGACGTTGCTCATTCCGCCGCCAAGCACGATAACGTCCGGGTCGAGGATATTCACCACGTGGGCCAGCGACTTTGCCAGCCGCATCTCGTAGCGGCTCAGCGCCAGCTCCGCCAGCGGGTCCTGCTCGCCGACCCGCTGCACGATCTCGCTGCCCTTTAACGGCTGGCCGCCCAGACGCCGATAGTCGGTGGCAAAGCCGGTGCCGGAGATAAAGGTTTCAATACACCCCTGCTTTGCGCAGTAGCACGGAACCTCCGCGCGATAGCGCAGCTCGTCCTCATCCATCCACGGCAGCGGGTCGGCGAGCAGGACCCGCTGGCGGAGCTGGCGCTG
>NZ_JAQGFU010000338.1:0-2683 GCF_030078455.1 Klebsiella sp. Ech2A
GCCGCGGTGACGCGGCCGCAGGAAGCGATTGCCTATATCGCCGGTACGATTAGCCAGCTCGAACGAGGGGAAACGGTCAGCGGGCAGGTCGATCGCCAGCGCGGTTATTAAAAAGAGAACCCCGCCGCGGCGGGGTTTTGCTAATCATACGTCCTGATTCCTGCTATTCTTGCCACAAACAGAGAAGGAGATTGTGATGTATCCTGTTGACCTGCACATGCATACCGTCGCCAGTACCCACGCCTACAGCACCCTGCACGATTATATTGCCGAAGCAAAGCGCAAGGGGATCAAACTCTTTGCGATCACCGACCATGGCCCGGATATGGCCGATGCGCCGCACTACTGGCACTTCGTCAATATGCGCATCTGGCCGCGGCTGGTGGACGGCGTTGGCATTTTGCGCGGTATTGAAGCCAACATTAAAAATATTCACGGTGAAATTGACTGCTCCGGTCCGATGCTCGCCTCCCTGGACCTGTTCATTGCGGGCTTCCATGAGCCGGTCTTTCCGCCGCAGGACAAAGCAACCCATACCGAGGCGATGATCGCCGCGATGGCGAGCGGCGCGGTGCATATTATCAGTCACCCAGGCAACCCTAAATTCCCGGTCGATATCCCGGCCATCGCCGAAGCGGCGGCAAAATACCAGGTGGCGTTGGAGATCAACAACTCCTCATTTATCTCCTCACGCGTAGGCAGCGAAGATAACTGCCGGGCCATCGCCGCCGCGGTGCGCGATGCCGGAGGCTGGGTGGCCCTCGGCTCTGATTCGCATACTGCCTTTACGCTGGGCGAATTCAGGGAGTGTCGCAAGATCCTCGATGAGGTGAATTTCCCCGAGGAGAGGATCCTTAACGTTTCTCCGCGCCGGCTGCTGAACTTCCTTGAATCTCGCGGGATGCCGGCGATCGCTGAGTTTGCCGATCTTTAATTTGTCTAACTGGAATAAATGAATGAACGAGTTTTCAATCCTCTGCCGCGTGCTGGGCTCTCTGTACTATCGTCAGCCACAGGACCCGCTGCTGGTGCCGCTGTTTACCCTTATTCGTGAAGGCAAGCTGGCGGCAAGCTGGCCGCTGGAGCAGGATGAGCAGTTGGAGCGCCTGCAAAAAAGCTGCGACGTGCAGCCGCTGGCCGCCGATTACAACGTGCTGTTTGTCGGCGAAGAGTGCAGCGTCCCGCCGTACCGTAGCGCCTGGGTTGAGGGCGCTACGGAGGCCGAAGTTCGCGGCTTTCTGAGCGAGCACGGGATCCCAACCGGAGAGGGGCGGGCCGACCATATTGGTTCCCTGCTGCTGGCCGCTTCGTGGCTTGAGGATCATGCGACGGAAGATGAAAGCGAGACTCTGGAAACGCTGTTTGCCGACTATATTCTGCCGTGGTGCGGGATCTTCCTCGGCAAGGTCGAGGCCCATGCGGTAACGCCTTTCTGGCGGACAATGGCGCCGCTGACGCGCGAGGCGCTCTCCGCCATGTGGGATGAGCTGCAGGAAGAGAACGAAGAGTAAGTGTGATTCATATCACGTTTAAAATGCAACAAAGAGAGTGCTATTTCAGATAGTGTGCTCAGGATCGCATTTGAAGGGTGCGTATCTGCTATGATACGCGCCATGAACATACTTCTCGCAATTGCAATAACGACGGGCATTCTCTCCGGGATCTGGGGATGGGTGGCGGTCGCGCTCGGGCTGCTGAGCTGGGCTGGCTTTCTCGGCTGCACGGCCTATTTTGCCTGTCCGCAGGGCGGCCTGAAGGGGCTGCTGATCTCTACATGTACGGTGATGAGTGGCGTGATATGGGCCCAGGCGATCGTCTACGGCAGCGCGCTGGCGCCGCATCTGGAAATCCTCGGCTATATGATAACCGGCATCGTGGCGTTTCTGATGTGCATTCAGGCGCGTCAGGTGCTGCTCTCCTTCGTGCCCGGAACCTTTATCGGCGCCTGCGCAACCTTTGCCGGCGGCGGCGACTGGCGTCTGATTGTGCCTTCTCTGGCGCTGGGGCTGGTTTTTGGCTATGCGATGAAAAACAGCGGGCTCTGGCTGGCGGCGCGGGCGGAAAAGGGTAAATCGTTGGCCCACGAAACCCCTGACGAAGCCTGAGCGGCGCTATCCCACCTAAAACAGGACCTCAGGTCCTGTTTTGCTTTTCTGTCAATCACCTTTTCCTGCTTGCGCAGCGCGCCTTTGCGCCACGGTGGGCGTAACGCTCCCCCGGACTGTACTCTCGAAGCCATTTTATTCGATGGCTAATCATATTGTTACGCCCGGGCCCTGGCGAAAAATTAAACGGAATGCCGGTCGGCAGCCCGCAAAAGGGAGCCTGCGCGAGGAAAACAGCAGGCCAGTGCAATTAAAGTATATTAATCCGCAACATACCCTTGCTATTCTGGCAACCGGATATCGCGCATTGCCGGGCCTCGGGCTTTCGTCCTCGGGGCCGTCATGCGATATTACCGCTAAGCTTTACTTAAGACGTTTGCCGACAGGAGGCGAAATGGCTGTTAAACCTGAGGTTATTCTCGGAGACATCACGACGCTGGCAGTCGATGTTATCGTCAACGCTGCTAACCCTTCGCTGCTCGGCGGCGGCGGGGTCGATGGCGCTATTCATCGGGCCGCCGGCCCGGAGCTGCTGGCCGCGTGCAAAATAGTGCGTCAGCAGCAGGGCGAGTGCGCTC
>NZ_JAQGFU010000339.1:0-2674 GCF_030078455.1 Klebsiella sp. Ech2A
CAAAAAGGCGAAGACGGCATACGGAAAGCTCAGGGGTTTCGGGGGGTTGGGGAATGTGTAAAAGGGACAGCGATTTACGCGACGTCATTGGCCAACAGCAGGGCAAGCGTGCGCTGGAAATCGTCGCTGCCGGCGGGCATAACCTGCTGTTAATCGGCCCCCCGGGTACAGGGAAAACGATGCTTGCCAGCCGGTTACCGGGATTACTGCCCCCGTTAAGCAATCAGGAGGCGCTTGAAAGCGCTGCTATTCTCAGTCTGGTGAGCACCAACTACGCGACCACCCGGTGGCGCCACAGGCCGTTTCGCGCCCCACATCACAGCGCCTCGGTCGCGGCTATGGTCGGCGGCGGCGCCATACCTGCGCCCGGCGAGATCTCACTGGCCCATAATGGGGTGCTGTTTCTTGACGAGCTGCCGGAGTTTGAACGCAGAGTGCTGGATGCCCTGCGCGAGCCAATTGAATCGGGAAAAATACATATTTCTCGCACCCGGGCCAAAATTGACTATCCGGCGCATTTCCAGCTGATTGCGGCCATGAATCCCAGCCCAACCGGACATTATCAGGGTCATCACAATCGCGCCTCTCCCGAGCAGACGCTGCGCTATCTGGGGCGGCTGTCCGGCCCCTTCCTTGATCGCTTCGATCTCTCTTTGGAAATACCGCTACCGCCGCCCGGAGTACTCAGCCAGCAAGGCGGTGGTGGAGAGGACAGCGCAACGGTACGCCGGCGGGTTCTTGCTACGCGCGAGAGGCAGCTGGCCCGACAGAATAAGCTCAACGCTGATTTAGACAATAATGAGATGAAAACCTGGTGCGCGTTGAATAAGAACGATGCCATCTGGCTTGAACAGACCCTGACGCAGCTGGGACTCTCTATACGGGCCTGGCAACGGCTGCTTAAGGTGGCGAGGACGATTGCCGATATCAAGGACGATACGCGTATCGAACGCCATCATCTGCAGGAGGCGCTAGGCTATCGGGCGATAGACCGGATGTTGAACCATCTGCAAAAGCTTATGCCATAAAAAAGGGCTTTCGCCCTTTTTCTTAATCATCGCTTTCTGTGTAATCTTCAGCGCCTTCTACCTGCGGTTTACCACCGGAGAGCGTATGGAAACGCTTAGGCCGCTTAATACGCGCCATGTACTTAATCCACACGCGCTCTACTTCGGTTACCGGCTCACGTTCGCCGCGGCATACCGAAACAAACTGCTTTTCATCTTCAGTGACAGGTTCGCGTTTACCCAGTTCCAGTTCGTTAAAGGCATAACCATGCTGTTCCAGCAGTTGCGCCTCTTTGATGGTGAAATCACCATGACGGGAGAACCCGCGCGGATAATTTTTATTATCGAAAAAACGATTAGTCGTCATAAAGCTTTCCGCCATCCTACACGCTCCTGATTCTTTGGCCGAGCTATTTATGGCGCGGAGTATTAGTTACGCTTGACAGAGTGTAAAACAAAAGATTTAAATCATTACGACAAATAATTTTGCGGAGAAGAGTGTGGATACGGAATTGCTCAAAACTTTCCTTGAGGTGAGCAGAACTCGCCACTTTGGGCGAGCAGCGGAGGCGCTTTACCTGACGCAGTCAGCAGTTAGCTTTCGTATTCGGCAGCTGGAGAATCAGCTTGGCGTTAACCTTTTTACCCGTCATCGCAACAATATCCGTTTGACCCCAGCCGGAGAGAAGCTGCTGCCCTACGCTGAAACCCTGATGAATACCTGGCAGGCGGCGCGTAAAGAGGTTGCCAACTCCTCCCGACACAATGAGTTTTCGATTGGCGGCAGCGCATCTCTTTGGGAGTGCATGCTTAACGGATGGCTGGGGAAACTGTACAGGGAGCCCTATAACCTGCAGTTTGAGGCCCGTATTGCCCAGCGTCAGTCGCTGGTCAAGCACCTGCATGAACGGCAGCTTGATCTGCTGATCACGACAGAATCGCCGAAGATGGATGAGTTAAGCAGCCAGTTGCTCGGTAATTTCACTCTAACCCTTTATTGCGCTGCGCCGCTTAAAAACAAAAGCGAATTGAACTACCTGCGCCTGGAATGGGGTCCGGACTTTCAACAAAATGAAGTCGGGTTGATTGGCAGTGATGACGTACCGTTGCTCACCACCAGTTCCGCTGAGCTGGCGTATCAGCAGCTCGCCCCTCTCAATGGCTGCACGTGGCTACCAACGCACTGGGCAAAGGGTAAGAGCGCGCTTTACCCGGTAACGGATGGCACCACGCTTTCACGCCCGCTGTACGCCATCTGGTTGCAAAACAGTGATAAACAGGCGCAGATCCGTGAGATTCTAAAAACCAGCATTCTGGAATAAGCGCACCTCTCCAGGGACGGAGAGCGTTGGGAGATCGTAACGCCAGGGAATTGCAGGCAAAAAAAAATCCTTTGCCGAAGCAAAGGATTATTATATGGCAGGGGCGGAGAGACTCGAACTCGCGACACCCGGTTTTGGAGACCGGTGCTCTACCAACTGAGCTACGCCCCTAAATACTGCTTATTATTAAGCCTGCTAGTTAAGCAGGCTTAATTTTCTAATAAGTGGCGGAACGGACGGGACTCGAACCCGCGACCCCCTGCGTGACAGGCAGGTATTCTAACCGACTGAACTACCGCTCCACCGAATTTCTTTACAACAACCGGTTTATTGCCCCGGTTTACT